>NZ_CDSBKL010000573.1:0-1999 GCF_977115555.1 Aquiflexum sp. | reverse complement strand
GATATTACTTTCTTACTTATATCGCCTCAGATTTCTTTTCCTTTGAGAAGGTCTGGTCTTCTTTCTTTTGTCCGGCGAACCGATGCTTCAAATCTCCAGGTGTCTATTTTGGCCTGATGTCCTGACATTAATATCTCCGGCACTTTCATTCCCTCATAATCTGCGGGTCTGGTATATACCGGCGGGGCCAAAAGCCCATCTTGGAAGGAATCTGTCAATGCCGAACTTTCGTCATTGAGAACTCCGGGAATCAACCTGATGATGGCATCCGTCACTACCGCAGCAGCCAATTCGCCTCCGGAGAGGACATAATCGCCGATGCTGATTTCTTTGGTTATCCATTTCAGTCTGACCCTTTCGTCGACACCTTTATAGTGTCCGCACAGGATGATGAAGTTTTCCTTGAGAGAAAGTTCATTGGCCATTTGTTGGTCAAATTTTTCTCCGTCAGGCGTCATGTAAATGACTTCATCATATTCCCTTTCGCTTTTGAGCGCTTCGATGCACTTTGCGATGGGTTCAATCATCATGACCATCCCGGCACCGCCTCCAAATGCATAGTCATCGACCTGCTTTTGTTTGCCGCCGGCATAATCCCTCAAGTTGTGGATCCTTACTGTGGCCAAACCTTTTTCTTCCGCTCTTTTGAGAATGGAATGTGAAAAAGGCCCTTCCAACAATCCGGGAACAACTGAAATGATGTCAATGCGCATCAGTCTTCCAAATATATGTCAATCAATCCTGTGGGCAGAGAGCAGAAAACTTTCTTTGCTGCTTTGTCGACTTTCTGGATGATCTGGTCTTGAATGGGTATCAAAACCTCTTTTCCTTTATGTTCGACGCCCAATAAATCCTGGGTTTCCATGTCATAAATGACCTTAACCTCTCCGATAAGTCCGAGGGAATCATCGATCACCTCAAATCCTACCAATTCATGGTAATAATACTGGTTTTCTCCAAGCTCAGGCAACTCACTCATCGGAAGGAATAATGCCGATCCCACGAGTTTGGTTGCATCATCTACCGTGTCAAAATCCTCAAACTTCGCAAGCATCTTGTTGTTCGGTTGGGAAACAAAATGCTCAATAAAGAAAGGAACCAACCTGGTTTTTTGCTCGATGAAGACATGCTTCAGTTCTTCGTAATCCTCTGGAAAATCTACATCCAAGACAACCAAAACTTCACCATGAAGCCCATGAACTTTGGACACGTAGCCCAATTGGAAACAATTGTCTTTGTTCATGGTGTAAAGGGGTATTAAGCTTGGGTTTCTTCTCCTTCAGCAGATGCTTCAGGTGCTTCAACCTCAGCCGCCGGAGCTTCTTCTACTTTTGGAGTAGCAGCAGCGATGGCGTCATCTTCTCTTTTCTTGATTGCGTCAAGACGGGCTTGGTTTTTAGCTGTTTCAGCCTCAAATGCCTTGGTTTTTGCATCTTCTTTTTCTTTGGTCAATCTGTCCACTTTACCACCGATGGCAGTTTCTTTGGAAGATTTCCAGGTTTCGAATTTTGCATCCGCCTGATCTTGTGTGATCGCGCCTTTCAAAACACCGATTTGAAGGTGTTTTTGCAACAATATACCTCTGTAAGAAAGCATAGCCTTTACTGTATCAGTCGGCTGCGCACCGTTCAACAACCATTTAAGAGCACGCTCATTGTTGATGTTGATGGATGCAGGGTCAGTGTTGGGGTTATAAGTCCCGATTTTCTCGATAAAGCGTCCATCACGTGGAGCTCTAGCATCAGCTACTACAACGTCATAGATGGCCATTTTTTTTCTGCCTCTACGCGATAATCTGATTTTTACTGCCATATTAAATTGATATTTAGTGAATTGATGGATCCCGTCCATCTTAAATTTTGGACTGCAAAGATAGCGTATTTAAAATGAAATGAACAAATGACCCTAATATTATTTGCGGAAATGGGGGGAATTGATTTAACTTGCGACCTGATTTAGGAGCGAGAGATTAGAAGCGAGAAGCGAGAGACAAGATTTG
>NZ_CDSBKL010000572.1:0-2009 GCF_977115555.1 Aquiflexum sp. | reverse complement strand
TTGGAGTCAGTAAAAAACCCACTAAGAAAGCTGTACTAACCGCTAGAAAAATGACCATAAAAATTATTTTTTTGGAAATGTACTGAAAATCAACTAAAATTCAAATTTAGACATCAGAATTTTTCATACCCCATGCCAACCTAAATGATTTAATCATTTACCTCTTATTTTTCTAAACAGGTATTCACCATATTCATTTTTTCTCAAATTTCGAGCCAATTCTTCAAGCTTCTCTGAATTAATAAATCCCATGTCGTACGCAATTTCTTCTAGACAGGCAACTTTTAAGCCTTGGCGCTTTTCAATGGTATGAATGAAATTAGATGCTTCAAGCATAGATTCGTGAGTCCCTGTATCCAACCAGGCAAATCCTCTCCCCATCAGTTCAACTTTAAGTTCCCCATTTTTTAAATACTCCTGGTTGACGGTAGTGATCTCTAACTCGCCTCTATGGCTAGGCTTAATGCTTTTTGCAATTTCAACAACCGAATTTGGATAAAAATATAAACCTACAACAGCATAATTACTTTTTGGAACAACAGGCTTTTCTTCAATACTTATCGCATCCCCAATTTCTGTAAATTCAACAACTCCATACCTCTGAGGGTCCTGAACGTAATACCCAAAAACAGTGGCTTTATTTTCTTTTTTAACTGTTTCTACTGAACTTTTCAAAAGTTGGGTAAATCCATGTCCATAAAAAATATTATCTCCCAAAACCAAGCATACAGAATCTCCGCCAATGAATTTCTCCCCAATAATAAATGCTTGAGCCAAACCATCCGGAGATGGTTGTTCTTCATAGGTAAGTTTAAGTCCTAAATCGGATCCATCTCCAAACAATTTTTTAAAATTAGGAAGATCGTGCGGTGTGCTGATAATTAAAATTTCCCTAATTCCTGCCAACATCAAAACTGACATCGGATAATAAATCATTGGCTTGTCATAGATGGCAAGCAGTTGTTTGGATGTTCCCTTTGTAATAGGATAAAGTCGGGTGCCGGATCCCCCTGCTAGTATTATTCCTTTCATAAACCAAAAATATAAATAAATATCAAACATTTAAGAACAACAAATCCCCAAGCGGACTGATTAACCACTTGGGGATTACTATAAATTTTCAAAACTTAATATTACCTAACTATATAATTCAATTATTTTAGAAACTATCCTATCGGCAGATTTTCCATCCCACATAGGAATTCCTCTGTATGATTTCCAATTTCCTGATAGTAATTTTATTAGATAAGGCTTCAAATTATCAGGATTTGTACCTACAAGTTCATTGGTCCCAAGGATAATGGTTTCAGGTCTTTCGGTATTATCCCTTAGAGTCAAACAAGGAATATTCATTACTGATGCCTCCTCTGTGACACCTCCGGAATCCGTGATTACACCTTTTGAATGCTCCACGAGATAGTTGAACTCAAGGTATGACAAAGGTTCAACCATTCTCAATCTTTGATGATTAATCCCAATTTTCGCAAGATTGGTAGCTGTCCGGGGATGAACGGGGAAAATGATTGGGAATTCCCCGGTATTTTCCAGGATGGTATTCATCATTGCTTTTAGCTGATTTTCGCCATCCACATTAGCCGGCCTGTGCATGGTTAACATCAAATAGCCTCCCGATTTCAAATCTTCATATTGTGATCCTTTAGGTTTAAAAAATCGGTTTCTATTTAAAAAAAGCGTATCAATCATTGTATTTCCAACAAAATGGATTCTTTCTTCTTCGACGCCTTTGGAGCGAAGGTTGGCGTTTGCGATTTCCGAGGTGGTAAAAAAATGATCTGTGATACTGTCCGTAACAATTCTGTTTACTTCTTCGGGCATTGACATATCTCCAGACCTTATTCCTCCCTCAACATGTACCACATCTATCAATAATTTTTTAGCGACTATGGAGCAGGCAAGCGTAGAGGTAACATCTCCCACCACCAAAACCACATTTGGTCTGTTTGAAACCAATTCTTTTTCAAAAGCAACCATTATGGCAGCCGTCTGCT
>NZ_CDSBKL010000571.1:0-2009 GCF_977115555.1 Aquiflexum sp. | reverse complement strand
GAAAGAAATCGTGCCGCGGAAATTGTCCTTATAGGTGTCTATCCCTACATCTCTGTCTTGATCATTTCCTGTCGGAACAGAGAATCTGGTACCTGCTACCACATATTCTGTGTTTTCAGTGATAAATGGAGAAGAGTGGTTACCTCCTGAATTGGGGATTTCGATGATCTCAACGGTTTTGAAACTTGTCAAATCCACCCTAGCGATCCTAGGTGTATTGTTGCCATTGCCAAAAGCCCACCTTGCATCATGTTCAGCATTGGTGGTAGAAATGGCGATGTGGTGCAAGTCATCCCAGGGAACGAAGCCTTGAGAAGTGTTCAGCATTGGTTTTGTTTCTTCAGAGAATCCCCAGCCATTTTCCGGGTGAACCGAAAAGACAGGAAGGATCTTCAATACCCTTCCCGAAGGAAGGCCTACGACGGACATCTGTCCATTGAAACCACCGGAGATGATGTTGTAAAATTCATCATGTTGTCCCGGAGCTACATATACTTTGGAGGCAGCGTCTCCCGAAATGGCGGTTTGGGCGCCTTTGGGTTTGCAACCATAGACAAAAGCTACTGCAACAGCTACTCCTGCCATCAACCATAATCTTGTTTTCATTGTCTTGGGGTTTGGTTTGTTTATTTCGCAGCAGCATCCATGCTACCGGCTTTTTCTAAGTCATTTTTTCTCATAAATTCCAAAATGTGCCTGGCTTCATCCATAGAGATGTTTTGGTTGGGCATTCTGGTGAGACATTCTTCCAACAAGGCCTGTGCGGTAGGATCCTCATCCAGCATCACATCGACATTGGTGACCATGTTCATGATCCATTCCGGACGTCTCCTGTTGGTCACCCCTTGGAAACCGGGACCCACCAAACGCTTGTCGTTGAGCTGATGGCAGGCAGTACACTTCATGTCCACTATCGCCTTTCCTTTTTCTGCCAAAGCTTCATCAACAGTGGCTCCGAGGTCGACACTTTTGATTTCACCCACCCCTTTAGGATCGGCCTCTTTTACTGTTTCTTCCGCGCTAGGTGGGGTATAAGTACCCTGGTTTTCACCGCCACCGCCGCAACTTGCCAACAGGAGCAAAGCCGCTCCCATGGTCATGATCATCGTACTTTTCATAGTTTTTCTGTTTTTATAAAATTGGGTTTTGATAGTATTTTCAATTGTAAGTTCGGCCTTATTGAAAGCAGGTCTGCGCCACAGTCCCACCCAAATCAGCAATAGGCCTAATGGGAAAAATGAGGAGGCAATGAATAAGATCAGGTGGAAGTGGGGGATAAATCCAAGTTTGGCCCAAAGCAAAGTTCCCTGCCCGAGGAGTAGAATCTCCGAAGCGAGGAAGGCCAAAGCCAGGAAGTGCCAACCCAAACCTGAGAATCTGCCTGTGCCAAGCCAGTTGTTTTTCAATGCAAATGCTCCAATGCCAAAGGTGATGGAACCAAGCATTACCAAATGGACAAAACCGATGACATACATCCGGATCGTATAGGCGATGGTGGCCACATCAGGGATAACTAGTGCAGCCTGAATCAAGGCTTTTATTGCCAAGCTCATCATTCCGATATAGAGCACCCTGTCCATCCAGTTATTTGGGAATTTCAACCCCTGAAACAGCCGAATGAAAGCAGGTTTCAGTATCCTGTAATAGGCGACGACTTGGAGGATAACGCCTGCAGCATTGATGAAAAACAGGGCTTTGATCGGTGTACTCCAAGATACAGCCAAGGCATAAGTCAGGAAAAGGGAGATATGAAGGATCCATTCGCTTTTTTTGGAAACAGGAATGCTCCATCCGTTTTTTTGCATGTAGCACACCAACAAACCCAAAAATCCATAGACAAACCAGCCATTGAGCTGAAAGTGCAGAAACCATTGCACACTCATGAAATACAAGGGGTGAAGCCTGCCCAATGTTGCGCCGACAGGACCGATCGCCCAAAGTCCAAGGCTTGAAACAAGCATCCAAATGATGGAAAACCTTACCAATCGGGTAGCAGTAGTTTCTTTGTG
>NZ_CDSBKL010000570.1:0-2009 GCF_977115555.1 Aquiflexum sp. | reverse complement strand
GGAGGGGGAGATCAAACCCTTTTTATCACCAAGGATGCTTTTTGGGAATTGGGGGGATTTGATGAGACATACTGCCTGATGGAGGATTTTGAACTTGTGAAGAGGTTCAAGAAAAAGTATAGCTTCAAAGTGATCCCAAAGAGGATATTGGTCTCCGCCCGAAAGTATGAAAAAAATTCTTGGTTCAGGGTTCAGGTGGCAAATCTGATTGTATTTGGATTTTTTTTTCTTAACCATCCACCTTCAAAACTCAAGGCTTTGTATTCGAAATTATTGAAATAAAAAAACGGAACAGCATTGCCGTTCCGTTTAAAATATCATCAATACCTATGAAGAAAACTTACTGACGCAAAAATATGTCATCAAAAATTCAGCTTGGTTAAGGCATTATGAACTTTTGGTATCAATATGTTAACTTATTTCTTTTGGTCCATCATCACGTCTTGGTTTTTCAAAATATCCATGGCAAACAGACTCATGGCTTTGATGCCGGTCTTGATGGTCGGTTCAGGCAGCGGTGCAAAGAACGGACTGTGTAAGCCTGGAATTTCCAATCCTTTTTCTTTTGCTTCCTTTAAAAATTCAGGGTCACTTGCTCCAAGATAGAACATCGTAATCGGAATATTTCTTTCCTGCATCCCAAATCTACTAAAGTCCTCACCGATCATTTGGGCTTTCACTTCCACTACTTTATCTTCCCCTATATTCTTTTTGAAGACTTCCACCATTTGTCTGGTCAGCTTGGAATCATTGAGCAATGCCGGTGTATGTGGCTCCCTGATCCAATAAGTAGGCATTTTGTTTTCCGGAACTCCTGCAGCTATAGCAAGGTTTTCCGAGATTCTTTTGACACTTGAAATCATTTCTTCCCTCACATCCATCGAATATGACCTCAGAGTCAGCTGCATGACCACCTGATCGGGAATGATATTGTGCACTGAACCTCCGTGAATCGATCCCACGGTGACGACTGCAGGTTCCATAGGGGCAATCCTTCGACTCACAATAGTCTGATAGGCCTGTATCATCTGTGCACTCAATACTATCGGATCAATTCCTGTATGCGGCGCGGCACCGTGGGCGCCGACTCCGTTTACGGTTACATTCATCATATCGACGCCTGCCATCAAAGCACCTTCCTTATAACCCAACATTCCTGCAGGAAGAAATGGATCATCATGTAATGCTATGGCATAATCCGGATGCGGAAACCGCTTGTACAATCCATCATTCATCATGTTCCAAGCGCCCATGCCGTTTTCTTCAGCGGGCTGACCGACCATCAGCAAAGTTCCTCTCCAGGAGTTTTTATACTCCATCATCATCTTGGCTGTCCCGACAAAAACGGTCATGTGGATATCGTGTCCGCAAGAATGGGTGATAAATGTATCCTTCCCATCATTGGAAATGCCTTTTTTGACAGAGGCATAAGGAAGACCTGTTTTCTCTTCCATGGGCAGGGCGTCCATGTCCGATCTGATCAGCAGTACCGGTCCGGGGCCGTTTTTGAACATACCCACGACACCATATCCTCCGATATTTTCGGTCACTTCATAGCCGAGCGCTCTCAGTTCTTTGGCAATTCGGGCTGATGTTTCCTTTTCCTGAAGGGAAAGTTCAGGGTTTTGGTGAAGGTGTTTGTATAGCCCATCAAGCTCAGGGTAAATCTTGTCAATGAAGGAATCGACAGTTTGGGCGACAATCATATCGGTCAGGAATAGAGACATCATCAGAAGGAAAAGGGTGTTTTTTATCAATTTCATCGGGATTGATTTATTTTTGTAAACCAAATAAAACAAATATTTCCCTGTTTTGTGGATATGTTTTTATTTTCGCCTTCTTAATGTCTTGTTTTTTATGCCTTTGATTGGAAAATCCACTTATGGTAAACCACCTAAATTCCTTTTCAACGGGCATTTGGAAACGATCATACCCAGTATTTTTAGAAAAATTCAAGGAATCCAATATTCGAGGGAAAAGATCAATACGCCGGATGGGGATTTTTTGAA
>NZ_CDSBKL010000569.1:0-2014 GCF_977115555.1 Aquiflexum sp. | reverse complement strand
CCTTTAGATGGAGGGCGTTTTGCAACCTCTGATTTAAATGACTTATACCGTAGGGTAATTATCAGAAACAACCGTTTAAAGCGTTTGGTAGAGATTAAAGCACCTGAGGTTATCTTGAGAAACGAGAAGCGTATGCTTCAAGAATCTGTAGATTCACTGTTCGACAACACGCGTAAAGCCTCTGCTGTAAAAACAGAATCTAACAGACCGCTTAAGTCACTTTCAGATTCATTAAAAGGGAAGCAAGGTCGTTTCCGTCAGAACTTATTAGGGAAACGTGTAGATTATTCTGCCCGTTCTGTAATTGTTGTTGGACCAGAAATGAAATTGTTTGAATGTGGTCTTCCAAAAGATATGGCAGCAGAATTATACAAGCCATTCGTAATTCGCAAGCTTATTGAGCGTGGAATTGTGAAAACAGTTAAGTCTGCTAAGAAAATCATAGACAAAAAAGAACCGGTAGTTTGGGACATTTTAGAGAATGTATTAAAAGGTCATCCTGTTTTATTAAACAGGGCCCCAACCCTTCACCGTTTAGGAATCCAAGCATTCCAGCCTAAGTTAATTGAAGGAAAAGCGATTCGTTTGCACCCATTAGTATGTACTGCATTTAATGCAGATTTTGATGGGGATCAGATGGCGGTTCACTTACCATTAGGACCTGAAGCTATTTTAGAAGCTCAAATTTTAATGTTGGCTTCTCACAATATTCTTAATCCAGCTAATGGCTCACCTGTAACTGTTCCTTCTCAGGATATGGTTCTTGGTCTGTACTATATGACTAAGGTTAGAAAAGGTACCAAAACGGTTAAGGTAAAAGGTGAGGGCAAAACTTTTTATTCTCCCGAGGAAGTAATCATTGCTTATAATGAAGGCAAACTTGAATTCAATGCCTTTGCGATCATTACTTTTGATGAAGCCAAACAGGAATATGAAATGCTGAGCTGGCTGGCTTCAGGACAAAAGACGAAAGCCTATGTAACCGTGCAAGATGACAAAAATTGGGAATGGGGTTTTGATGTACCGCAGGGAAAAGTCCGGTATTTTGTTACTTTAAATGAAAAAGGTCAATGGTCGGAGAAAGGGGAATTTTCTCCCAATGGGACAACTTGGTATCCGAGTTTCAACATGCTTTTAGATAAAAAATAACATATCGAAAATGGAAAATACAGAAAAATGGGATGAGGCTGAAAGTATTCAGTTGATCCGGACGATGATCGAATCCACCAAATACAAAATCTATTCGGACAGGTTTATATATCTCCTTTGGGGGTATTCGGTACTTGGATGCGCACTGATTCATTATTTATTGGAATTTGTGATTGGATTTCAAAACCCTTCTTTGGTTTGGATGGCAATGCCGTTGGTTTCCGTTGTACATTTTGTATTTATGAACAAAAGAAAGACAGCATCCACCGGACCAACATTTACAGGCAGGGTAATGGCAGGGATTTGGACAGGAATGTTTTTTGCCATTATTGCCTTGTTGATCGGTTCTTTTAGAATCGGATGGGATTCCACGTATCCATTTTTTATGTTGTTGTATGGATTAGCCGGTTATACCACTGGAGTTACTTTGCAATATAAATTCCTCGTTTGGGGAGCCTTGGCAAGCATGATCTGTGGGGTAATGGCTTTTTTTCAACCTTTTCAATATCAGTTGTTGCTCTTAATGGTCGCTATTGTTGTGAGTTATATATTGCCTGCCCATTTGATGGGGAGTTTAAAAAAATAATTTATGTTCAAAGATTTGGATCCCCTTCTCCATAGTCAATTGAGGTTGGCGATAGTGTCATTGCTGATGGCTGTGGAAGAGGCGGAGTTTAATTTTATTAAAGAAAAAACCAATTCAACTGCCGGCAACCTCAGTGTCCAGATTTCCAAATTGAAGGAAGCTGGATATATTGAAGTGGGCAAAACTTTCAGGGATAATTTTCCTTTGACCACATGCAAAATAACGGAAAACGGGAGAGTAGCATTTGACCATTATGTGAGCGCTTTGGAAGGATATATC
>NZ_CDSBKL010000568.1:0-2022 GCF_977115555.1 Aquiflexum sp. | reverse complement strand
TTTTTTTCTTGACAAAAAAAGTAGCCAAAAAAGTCAAGACGGCGGAATCCTATCCGCGCACAAGGCCGGAGCCGGCCCGGTTCGCCGTCTTTCCTCCCCGTCTCGAACATATGAGGTTCAGTTTTAGATAGAAAAATTTCGAATTTGTTGTAAAAGGTGAAAATTCCCATCTTGTATGTTCTATTCTCCAATCCAAATCAAGCCATGAAAAATCTCCTCCTTTTTCTTTTCATCTGTTTCGCTTTCCTGCAAAATGCTTCTGCACAGCAAAGAAGTCAACCTGTCCGCATGGCGATGATGGGACTTTCTCACGGGCATTCGCCCTGGATTTTCAACAGAAAAGACAAGACTGATGTGGACTTGGTGGGGATCTATGAACCCGATGTTGCCCTTGCAGCAAGCTATGCCAAGCGCTACAACCTTGATGAAAAACTGTTTTTTACCGATCCCAAAGCCATGCTTGATACGGTAAAGCCGGAAGCAGTATTGGCTTTTGGTTCCATTTATGCCCATTTGGAAGCAGTGGAGTTGGCTGCACCACGTGGGATTCATGTCATGGTGGAAAAGCCCCTGACCTACTCTCTAGAACAAGCCAAGAAAATGGAAACTTTGGCCAAAAAACACGGAATCCATCTCCTGACCAACTTTGAGACTTCCTGGTATGCAAGCACTGAAAAGACCTATCAATTGCTTCAGGATAAGGAAGCTTTTGGGCCGATCCGCAAGGCGGTTTTCCATCATGGACACAGGGGTCCAAAAGAAATCGGGGTAGGGAAGGAGTTTCTGGATTGGCTTACTGACCCGGTTCAAAATGGGGGAGGAGCGTTGGTTGATTTCGGTTGCTATGGTGCCAATATCATGACTTACCTGATGGCAGGCCGAAAGCCGATTTCCGTCACAGCCATCACCAATACCTACAAGCCGGACATTTATCCCAAAGTGGATGATGAGGCGACTATTATTTTGGATTATGGAGATGCGCAGGCGATTATCCAAGCCTCTTGGAATTGGCCTTTTGACAGGAAGGACATGGAAGTATATGGAAAGACCGGTCAGGTTATCAGTGAAAATAAGTCCAAGATGCGGACACGAACCTGGGACAATCCTGAGGAAAAAACCTTCGAAGTTCGGCCGGATGAAGTCGGCGTCTATGTAGATCCTTTTTCCTATTTCGCAGATGTGATCCGAGGCAAAATCAAAGTGGAAGACTACAGCCTTTATTCCCTCAACAACAACATGATTGTCGCCGAAATCCTCGATGCCGCCAGGAAGTCAGCGGAGAAAGGGGAGACGGTATTTTTGGGGAAATAGGGGTGTTGAGAGATTAGATTTAAAAAATTCTTTTAGTTTTAAAGGATTTCTTTTCACAATGTTAAGTGAAGCATCCTGAATCGGAATGCTTTCTCATACTGTTGGACAAAGAAAGATGTTAGCGGTAACCTTAGGCGACCAACATTACGACAATGACAGACAAGAAAATTGACATAGACCAAATGATGATTGACGAGTGGCGACAGCTTGGTTTCTACTACGCCTTGACGAGAGACTTGGCGTAAACCAATGGAGATTTTACGGTAGCAAAAGCGGACTTCAGAATTTCGTAAAACTTCTTGACTATTATACGAACAGCCCAAGTCGGGACATAGTTTTTGAACACGATCATTACGGACCATATATGTATTTAAAAATTATTACGCTTGACGACCAAGCAATAATTACTGACAACGCTATAGGTGGGACAATTGCTGACTTGAAAAAATTAAGAAACATCATTGCTGACAAACTAAGCAAAGCAGAGCCTGGACAAACTTTTAATATTGACAAGGACTACGGGAAAGACAACACAGTTACAGCCAAGTTTTTTGTAATGGCTGACAACTTTGATCCCGTTTCAATGGACGAACTAATTGTATCTGGCCGACAAAAAATAGTAAATCATAAACACTCCCCTCAGGATCTGGATTAACGTTTGATGTTAGGGCTAGGTGTAATTTGTAATTACACCTTTGTTTTTTTTTTATA
>NZ_CDSBKL010000567.1:0-2024 GCF_977115555.1 Aquiflexum sp. | reverse complement strand
CGACTTTAGTCGGTTTAAACAATTAATTCCTATTTACTTTCCCTATCCCCGAAACCTTCTCACTCACGACCGTCGGGTTACCGGTATAATTGACCACGCCAATGCCGTCAACCTTTAGCGTCAACTCACCCTCGCAATGAACCGAAACAGCCCCAATCCCTGAACTCGTCAGATTGACATTCTGAACAATCAATTCAGAAGCATCAATATTCCCTATCCCTTCATTGACAAGCTTCATTTCATTGGCACTCCCTTTCAGGGTCATATTGCCTACAAAGTTTAGCCGCGCATCCACAGCTTGGGCATCCAATTCCAAAGAAATATTGCCTACGCCATTGCCTGCGATCAGCAAATCGCCCAAATCCAAAGTTCCTGAATTCTTGATATTTCCCACTCCTTCAAATCTAATCTCACTCAGGTCAAGGATATCCAAGTCTATCTGAAGCTCTTCCTTCATAAAAAACGCACCCGATTCCTCTTCATCCAAACTCAATTCCAAAAGGTCTCCTGTCTGTAAAACCCGCAGTTTCTTTACCAGATCCTCATTGCCTGAGATGCGCATGGATTCAGCACCCCCTTGCTTAATGTTGACACTAAAGAGACCTTTGAGCTTCAACCTGCTTACGCCTTCTATGTTTTTTTCCTCCATGTAATTGCTGTTTTTGCTATTGCAGGAGAACAATATCATCCCTGTCAGAAAATAAATGATCAGAATTCCTTTGGCTTTCATAATGTCGTGGTTTAAGATTTAAAACAATGTCATGAAAATAAGGAATATCTCTGAAAATCTAAGGGGTTAATAGATTGAAATAATAGGGGTCAAATCTGATCGGACCAAGTGAAAAGCTTGGCCTTTTTCTTAAATTTAAAGAAAAAGTATCCCCTCATGTCCGATAAAGCACTCAACAGAAGAAATTTCCTGTCCCAAACCATGGCCCTGACCGGCGCAGGTATCCTTGCTCCTTCATTTTCATTTGCAAGTACTTCCGGCTCAAAACAAAAAGGTGATAGCGCCAAAAAAGTTTTCAAAAACGTCAGGATGGAAACGGGCTTTGTCAGGGACGAGATAGAAGTCATTGCGACCAAAACAGCACTTTTTACCATAACGGTAGAAAATGGGAAAATCACCGAAATCCTGCCCAACAGTTCAGACCCCTCGGCCATCGATGCCAAAGGTTTTCTGATGCTGCCGGCCATGAAGGACATGCATATCCACTTGGATAAAACCTACTACGGCGGTCCGTGGAAAGCCCGGGAGAGCAAGTTCCGAACGGTCAAGGAACTCATTGAACATGAAAAAGTGGTGATTCCAACACTCCTGCCTCATTCTACAGAAAGGGCTGAAAAGCTTATCCAACTCCTCCAATCCAAAGGGACAGATTATGCCCGTAGCCATGTCAATATTGAACCCACCTCCAAACTTGATTCCCTCAAAAACCTTCAAATAGCCCTGGAAAACCAAAAAGATTCTTTTGGGGCCGAGCTTGTGGCTTTTCCACAGCATGGGATTTACTATTCAGGTTCTCAGGACCTGATGCGCGAAGCTGCCCAGATGGACATTGACTATATAGGTGGCGTAGATCCGTTTTCTCTGGATGGTCAGATCGAAAAAACCATGGATTTCACCGTGCAACTTGCTTTGGACTACAACAAAGGCTTGGACATTCACCTGCATGAATCAGGAGAATCAGGTCTCAAAACCGTTCAGTACCTGATCGCCAAAGTAAACGAAAACCCTGTCCTCAAAGGCAAAACCTACCTGAGTCATTGCTTTGTAATGGGAAAATTGGATGAGATAACGCTCAAGGCGACCTGCGAGGCTTTGGCCCAAGCAGATATCGGAATCACTACCACGGTGCCTATTGGCTACAATGTGATGCCCATTCCCACGATGTTGGACCATGGCATCCGGGTCATGTCAGGGACAGACTGTGTGACCGACCATTGGCAACCTTTTGGTACCGGAAGTATGCTGGACAAAGCCAAAAACATGGCCGAACTCTATCGCTACAACCACGAGTATG
>NZ_CDSBKL010000566.1:0-2041 GCF_977115555.1 Aquiflexum sp. | reverse complement strand
TTCATTTGCTCCAAATGCTGCTGTTGTGGAATCATTGAAAACCTGGTATGGTGAGTCCAAAGCCCTTCAGGTCAAATATGCCGAAGCCTTTGAAATATGTGAATATGGTAGCCAGCCCTCCAAAGAGGAAATTAAAAGGCTTTTTCCGCTGCTACAATAAAGGGGGAGGGTTATTATTTCCCCTTTCCTACCTTTTCCATGGTGATTTCTTTCAGGTCAAGTAATGCCCCATTTTCAAATTGGTCCAGAGATTTAAAGATTACTTTCTGATAGCCTGAATTCAATCTTATTCTGCCAATGGAAACTTTCTTGAAAGTTTCCCACGAACCTGATTTCTCTACTTTTCCTTTTATGGATTCATTCCCTGTTGACAGAATAAATTGCTTCCCCGCCTCTTCATCGGAAACAGACCATTCCATCCACACTTCATAGATTCCTTCCTCGGGGATGTCGACTTCCCACACCACACTGTCTTTGGCAGTAAACCATCCAAAAGCCCTCCAATCCGGCATGTATTTGATGTCGGGACCTATTGCTCTTCCCTTTTCAGCTGTCAACCTAAACTTGCCATCAGGCGAACTCCTGAGGAGTTCGGGTATGTTTGTGGTGTCTGAAGTTGCAAGACGGGTATCGAGTACATATTTTCCCACTGTTCCGATGGGAGCGATCCAGATCCCGTTGGCCGGGTCAGTGGCATATTCTGAAAGTTTTCTCAACATGCTTAAATATGTGGTCTGATTTCCGGCATCGGCAGTTTCATGTCCAGCCAAAACCAACCACTGTCCGTTTTTTCGAGCCGATTCAATCAAAGGCAAGATTTCATCAAAATACTTATTGTCCATTTCCATTCCGGTCAGCTGAGCCATATCTGCATAGAATGGATCAGAAGGCGCTTCATCCATCCAGCTTCTTCCGGCAAGAAACATTTCAGAAATCAGGGGAACAAAGGATTGGGTATAAATACCTTTCCCGACGAAGGTTTGGCCACATGGATACGCATAAACTGTTGGCCTCACGCCAAGTAATTCCTCAATTTCTTTATTGGCCTGAAGCAATTCGGCTTTCATTCTGTCTAGTGTATAATTTTCCAATGCCCTTTCACGGGACCAAACAAAATTGCCGCTGCAGGGATGCTGTATGGAATGATTTCCCATTTCATGGCCCGCAGCCACGGCTTTTTGCCAGCCTTCCAAATCCTGTTTCAGGCTATTTGGCAATACAAAAAATGTGGCCTTCACTCCGTACTCATTCAAAAGCGGAATGCCCAGGCTTGTATTTGTGGCGCGGGCATCATCAAAACTCAGGCTCAGGGCCATTTTTTTCCCTTCAGGCCAAGGGAAAGATTGCTGCTGTGAAAAGGCCGCACTACCAAAAAGGAAAAGCAAAAGACACAGGGTGAAAATCGGTGGGTTTTTCATTTTGGGTTGGATTTAATTTTAAGAATAAAGGCCAGCAAATCCGCCATTTGCTGTGGATTGATGGCTTCTTCCAGACCTGGGGGCATGGCCGAAATGTCCATGACATTTAGACTCTTGATGTCACTGCGTGAAATGTTTCTCTCCGTTCCACCTGCTATCCGAAGGAGAATTGCATTGGGTGTTTCGGATCCGATGATGCCCTGTATGATCTCTCCATTTTGCATTTCGATGGACCATAGGTCATATCCATCCGCTATGGACAGGTTTGGGAATAAGATATCACTCAATATGTTTTCGGCTCTCCTGTTTTTAAGACTTGCGAGGTTAGGACCAAAAACCCGGCCCATATCTTCTCCCATTTTGTGACATGATGCGCAGTTGTTGTCAAAGATGATTCTGCCTTTTTCGAAAGTTCCTTGTGATGTGAGTGCGGGTTGATACTTTTGCAATAATTCTTCCCCTTTGCTTTCATCTTTATTTATCAACAGCCGTGCTTTTGTCTTAATGGATTCATTGGAATGATTCATCAGTTGGACACTTCGCCTCCAGCCAAGATTAGAAGTTTGAACTGTTCCCTCCTCAATAGCTCCGAGCAATAATTTCATTCTTGTTTCATTTGACAT
>NZ_CDSBKL010000565.1:0-2054 GCF_977115555.1 Aquiflexum sp. | reverse complement strand
TAGATGAACAGACAATTATTTATTCCGTCCTCATTGTTTTGAAAGACAATCCCTTTGCGCAATGTGCATTGGACTTGGCCGCTTGGGATATTTTTACCAAGAAAAAAGGAAAGAAATTGTACGACTATCTGGGTTTGGACCCTCATGATATTCCCCTGACCAATTTCACCATCGGGATAGATACCATAGAAAAAATGGTAGCCAAGATGAAAGAAGTCGATTGGCCGCTGTATAAGATCAAGCTTGGAACGGAAGATGACTTGGCCATCATCCGTGAACTGAGAAAGCATACCGCTTCAAAATTCAGAATTGACGCCAACTGTGCATGGACAGCACAGCAGGCGATAGCTTATTCGGAAGAACTCGCCCAACTCGGTGTGGAATTTATGGAACAGCCTTTGGGAAAAGATGACCTCGAAGGCATGAAAGAAGTTTTCAAATATTCCAAACTGCCGGTGATGGCGGATGAAAGCTGCATCGTCGAATCAGACGTCAAAAAATGCCATGGACTTTTTCATGGGATCAATGTGAAGTTGGTAAAGGCAGGAGGAATCACACCTGCCTTGAGGATGATCCGAGAGGCCAAGTCATTGGGCATGAAAACAATGGTCGGTTGTATGACGGAATCTTCTGTCGGAATCACCGCCATCTCACATATCGCTCCTTTGTTGGATTATGTGGACATGGATGGGGCAATGTTGCTCACAGAAGACATTGCCAAAGGGGTGGTCATTACTCCCGATAGCGTAACTTTTCCTGCAGGAAATGGAATCGGAGCGGTGTTGATTTAAAGGAAACAAAATGGGTTCGGTCGCCCTCGTCAGTGTCTTCACTGACGTCTTCTTCAATTAGGCCGAAAATTGAATTGAGTGAAGACACTCACTTTGGCCCGAGAATTTATAGATTTTTTAGTTAAATTACTTGCCTCTCGCTTCTCCCCTTTAAAAAGCCTCTCCGATAAACAAATAAAACCCAGATCCTTCCTGCGTAAATGCCACATCAAGTCTGGTATAAATGTCCTTTTTGGGGAAAAGTAAAAACCGCAATCCGCCGCCAGCAGACCATACTACTTTATTGATGGATGCCAATGAAAAGTCTGGAAAGACCGTTCCCGTTCCGGCAAATGCTGCGGCCCCGATCCTTTTGGAAAATCCCAATGGCAATGGTAACATCCTGAATTCTGCTTGGGTTGCAATCTGGTTTTTATCCCTGAATCTTCCAAGGTAATACCCTCTCATCATGCTGTCTCCGCCCAGTAATGCCAACTGATTGAAAGGAACATCTCCTGAAAAAAACTGACCGATAGCCTGCCACGCAAAGACACTGTTTTTTCCAACAGGTCTAAAAAT
This sequence comes from Aquiflexum sp., assembly GCF_977115555.1. NCBI lineage: Bacteria > Pseudomonadati > Bacteroidota > Cytophagia > Cytophagales > Cyclobacteriaceae > Aquiflexum > Aquiflexum sp. The sequence goes on along the minus strand of NZ_CDSBKL010000565.1, from coordinate 705 downwards.
TCTGGTATCCATCAACACCGCATTGAATCCAAAAGTACTGATGGCAGGGGAATATCGTAGATAAGCCAACTCCCCAAAATTGCCTTTCCTCACATTGAGGACATTGTGTCGGTCATCATAGACAAGACCCACACCCAAACCAATATTGGTCGAACCTTCATAGCCCAAGGGAAGGTCGAACGGGGGTGCTTCCGGGGAAGGCTTGAATTCTACCTTTGACATCCGCTGAAAATCTGCTTCTATTCCAAAAAACAAATTGGGACGGAGTTGCCGAAGCACCCGTTCTTTGATCATAATCTGATTGGCATCCACCAGCGCCAAATAATCTTCCGGGGAGTCAATCCCAATTCCGTGGTATTTTAGCGGAAAGCTTTGAAGCCTGATCCGTCCGAGAAAAAACCATTTGCTTTGGTCAGAATATATGGCGTGGTCAAACCACAGCCCATATTGGTTTTCAAGAGTAAGGAAAGTAAAACCGCTGATTTCGCTTAGCCGGTTGGCTGTGTCTTGTTTGGCATAATATACCCACAAGGAAGAAAGCCCTATTTCCCAACTTGTCTCAGGTGCATAGGCCAACGTGGGATAAACCAAAAATTGGGGTCTGCTGATGTTTGAGGAATCATTAACGATGTTATTGATATATCTTTTTAAAAAGCTTTGCGAATGTGCTTGGCTTGAAAAAAATATTAAAATCAAAGTGAGCTT
>NZ_CDSBKL010000564.1:0-2059 GCF_977115555.1 Aquiflexum sp. | reverse complement strand
AGGAATTTTCAGGAAGAAATATGATCATCGGAAGGGTTGCCCACCTGACCGAACCGCTCAACGGACGTGGCAAATGCCAATTCCGAAACCGCTGTGACCGTGGCTGTCCTTATGGCGCTTATTTCAGCAGCAATGCCGTGACTTTGCCTGCGGCAAATGCTACGGGAAACCTGACCATCAGACCTTTTTCCATCGTACAGGAAGTCATTTATGACAAGGAAAAAGGCAAGGCTACAGGCGTCCGGATCATTGATTCCGAAACTAGCGAAGTCATCGAGTACAATGCCAAAATCATTTTCTGCAATGCCTCCACGCTGAGCAGCACACAGATCTTGTTGAATTCTGTTTCTGACCGCTTCCCGAACGGTCTGGGAAATGACAGCGGTGAATTGGGCCACAACCTCATGGACCACACCTACCGGGTTGGCGCAATGGGTAATGTGGAAGGATTTGATGACCAATACTACAAAGGCCGCCGTCCAAACGGCATCTATATCCCACGTTATGTCAACCTTGACGACAAAACCAAATCTGACAAATTTGTCAGGGGCTTTGGCTTCCAAGGTGGTGGCGGAAGAGGGAATTGGGGTGCAGGAGCCAACGTCGAAGACTTTGGCGCAGACTTCAAAGACAGTATGATGAAGCCCGGACCATGGGAATTTTTCATCACAGGCTTTGCGGAATGTCTTCCTTACCATGAAAACAAAGTGTACCTCAACAAAGACGTACTCGACAAATGGGGACAGCCGACATTGTCGATAGATGCCGAATGGGGAGCAAACGAACTTGCTATCAATGCCCAAATGCGCATAGATGCTAAGGAAATGCTTGAGCGTGCAGGATTGACCAATATCACAGACTTTGACAACAAACATGAAATGGGATATGGCATCCACGAAATGGGAACCGCACGCATGGGAAGGGATCCTAAGACCTCGGTCCTCAACGGAAATAATCAGGTGCATGACTGCAAAAATGTATTCGTGACCGATGGTGCCTGCATGACTTCCTCTTCCTGTGTCAATCCATCCCTTACTTATATGGCACTTACTGCCCGGGCAGCAAACTTTGCCGTCGATGAACTCAAAAAAAATAACCTCTAATGCCATGAACAGACGAGACGCACTTAGAAAAACAGCCCTATTGGCAGGTTCTGCCGCTGCAGCACCCACGTTGCTGTCCTTATTGCAATCCTGCGCAAAGCAGGACCGCTTGACTTGGCAACCACTCTTTTTGAATGAAGATCAGGCAAGGTTTATCTCTTCCTTTGTGGATACGATCCTGCCAAAGACGGACACTCCCGGCGCTTTGGATGTAAAAACGGACATCTTCTTGGACTTGGTCTTTGCCAAATCCTACAACAAAGAAGCCCAAGACAAAGTGAAAGCAGATATTGAGAAGTTTAATGCAGACTGCAAGTCCACCTATGGCGATGTCTTTGCCAACCTGAGTCCGGAAGACAAAACCGCCTGCCTCAAAGCCGCAGAAGCGAGTTCCCCGAAGTTTAATCCAAAAGTATGGGGAACGGCCGTCGGGAATCAGGAACCGGTAGGTTTTTACCGTTCGCTAAAGTCCATGGCTATGTGGGGATATTTCTCTTCAGAGGAAATCGGCAAAAACGTCCTCAGCTACGATCCCATTCCGGGAGAATACCTCGGATGCATCCCCCTCTCAGATGTGGGAAATACCTGGAGTCTATAAAAAAGAAAAACCGTCGAAAGGCGGTTTTTTTATGTTTTGACCAATATGAATGTTTCATTGAAACCCCTTTTTTATTTGATTTAGAATTGGAAAAATTTATTAAACCTTCGAAGCCAATTTTTTCAATCATTCTTTCAGGCGATTTCTAAGTAGATTAAAGAGACTTCGTTAATTACACATCAATTTGATAAGTGGTTTAATTTTCGTGTATCCAAGATCTAAACATTTTGTCCAATCAGAACAGCAACCATCCTTATCATTTATTTCAAGCTTAGCTGATCCTCTGTTTTGATAAGCCATGGTGTAGTTTGGATTAATTTCGATGGCTGAGTCGAATGCTTTTATTGAATTTTCATAC
>NZ_CDSBKL010000563.1:0-2074 GCF_977115555.1 Aquiflexum sp. | reverse complement strand
GGGTGACTTCATGTACGAAGGATTAAAGTTTGATCTTAATGACCTCAACTACACTTCGAAACAGACTACAATATTCAAAAAAAAAATCGAATATTTTTTGATTTTCTGCCAAAATGACATTTTAAGCGAATTGGAACAAGCCTTGATAAGGGCTTTGTATCAATAATGTAAATCACTAAAACAAAAATAGCTATGCAGGAAAAAGGTACCATCTCGATACATACCGAGAATATCTTCCCGATCATCAAGAAGTTTTTATACTCTGACAATGAAATCTTCCTCCGTGAACTGGTTTCCAATGCGGTAGATGCCACACAAAAAATCAAGCGCTTGGCGACTTTGGGCCAATACAACGGCGAACTAGGCGACATCACTGTCGAAGTGGCTTTTGACAAAGACAAAAAAACCATCACCATCTCCGACCGTGGCCTTGGCATGACTGCCGAGGAGATCAAAAAGTACATCAATCAGATTGCTTTCTCCGGTGCAGCAGAATTTGTGGAGAAATTCAAAGATGCCAAAGACGCCAATGAGATCATCGGCAAGTTTGGTTTGGGTTGCTACTCCGCATTTATGGTGGCGGATAAAGTTGAAATAAACACCCTTTCCTATCAGGAAGGTGCCACGGCTGCAAGATGGACTTGCGACGGAAGCACAGAATTTGAAATCAGCGCGGGCGACAGAAAAGACAGAGGTACTGATATCACCTTATTTATCAATGCCGATTCTGAAGAGTTTTTGGACAAATGGAAGCTGCAAGGCATCCTAGACAAATACTGCAAATTCCTTCCTGTTCCGATCAAATTCGGTACTAAAACCGATTCTGTAGAAGACGGTGAAGATGCCGATGGCAAGAAGAAATGGAAGTCTGTAGAAACAGACAATATCATCAATACCACTTCCCCGATCTGGACAAAGTCTCCAAACGACCTGAAAGACGAGGATTACCTCAAGTTCTATAAGGAACTCTATCCTATGGGCGAGGATCCGCTGTTTTGGATTCACCTCAATGTGGATTATCCATTTAACCTCACCGGAGTGCTCTATTTCCCGAAAGTCAAAAATGACTTCGAACTGCAAAAAAACAAAATCAAGCTCTTCAGCCGTCAGGTATTCATCACCGACGAGGTGAAGGACATTGTTCCTGAGTTTTTGATGCTGCTGCATGGGGTGATCGACTCCCCGGATATTCCGCTTAATGTCTCTAGAAGCTTCCTGCAGGCTGACAGCAATGTGAAGAAAATCAACAGCTACATCACCAAAAAAGTAGCAGACAAGCTTGGAGAACTTTTCAAAAAAGACCGAAAAGTCTACGAAGAAAAGTGGAATGACATCGGCCTTTTTGTCAAGTATGGCATGATCAGCGAAGACAAATTTGCAGAAAAAGGAAAAGACTTCGCTCTGCTCAAAAATACCAAAGGCGAATATTTCACCCTGCCTGAATACAAAGAAAAAGTCAAAGCGATTCAGACTGACAAAAATGACCAAACCGTCTATCTCTACGCCACGGATGTCAACAAGCAGGACGGATTTATCCAATCTGCCAACAAAAAAGATTACGATGTCCTGGTGATGGACTCTCCGATCGACAGCCACTTCATCCAACACCTGGAGATGAAGGAAGAAAAAACCCAACTGAAGCGTGTGGATGCGGATGTGGCGGAGAAGCTGATCGAGAAGGACGATTCCTATGCCAACCTCCTTACCGAAGACCAATCCAAAAAGGTGAAGGAAATCTTCGAAAAAGCGATCTCCAACGCCACCTACAGCGTGGACGTGGCAGGACTCAGCCCTGAGGAAATGCCTGTGACCGTGACCATGGATGAGTTTATGCGCAGGATGAAGGACATGGCGCAGATGGGCGGCGGGATGAGTTTCTATGGTGCGATGCCGGACAACTACAAAGTAGCCATCAATGGCAATCACCCTGTCATCGACAAACTCCTCAAAACCGAGGATGAAGAAGCGCAGACCAAACTTGCCAAGCAGGCATTTGATTTAGCTTTGCTTTCCCAAGGTATGCTTACCGGCAAAGACCTGACTGCCTTTGTGAAGCGAAGTGTGGAATTGATTT
>NZ_CDSBKL010000562.1:0-2099 GCF_977115555.1 Aquiflexum sp. | reverse complement strand
CGGATCACTCATTGTAAAAACCTGTGTATACTCTTTATATTCTTGCGATAAGGACGCGTTTCCTCCACCGCTGTAGCCGTTATAGGGATCACTGGCTTTTCCAAGGTAATAATTTAATGCAAGGGCTTGCTCTGCTTTTGCTTCAAATGAAAACCTGTAAATTTTCCCTTTTTCAAGCTTGATGTTGTTTTTGATCAGTTGTGCATGCCAACTTTCCGTCCCAATTTTTTGAACGGTGTTTTTCAAAAGCCCACTTTCTCTTGTAAGGTTTCCTAGGGCATTTTCCTGCGCAAAAAAACTCCATCCATCATTGGAATTGGAAAAATTGCTCTCATATACCGGAATCGGAAAAGCCTCTCGTGGTTCCTGCAAAGGATCAATGAGAAGGGCATTGATCAGCTGCTCATTATATTGGTTGGTCTTGGGGTCAAACACACCAAAACCAGCACTCCATTCCCAGTAGGCCCAACTGAAACCTTCCGATTCAAAATATCTTCCTAGAAAATTGGTCCAACGTCTCCTAGAATCGATGTCTGCAGTACTAAAAGCGCCAAATTCACCCATATGGATCGGAATGTTTCTGGCTGCAGAAAACTCAATCAAAGGTTGGATCTCCTGGCGGATTGATTCTCTTTCGAATTCAAGGTCATTCCATTTGGTGCCTAGCCAGGCTTGGGTTTGAGGGCCAACCCAATCTGCACCTTGATGGGTAAATGTGAAAGGACTGTAAAAATGAACCGTCACAATGATATTATCATCTGCAGGAGGATCTAGTTCAAATATCCCGGAAACACCTCCAAAATTGGCTGTTCCCATCATTACTGCCCTGTCAGGATTGGTTTTCCTTATTTCAGACAACGCATCTGCAAAATATGCATTCCAAAGCCCAGGTGTCAATTGGCCATGGGGCTCATTCATCACCTCAAAAACAAGGTCTTCGGAATAATCTTTGAAATAATCAGCAATCTGCGACCATTGTGCCAAAAATCTGGATTTGTTGCCTAAGGGATCTGCAAACAAATCCTCGTGGTGGTGCATATTGATAATTACCATCAGGTTTTCCTTTAATGCCAGATCAACTACTTCCTTGATCCTAACCAAAAAACCCGCATTAATGGTGTTTGGGGATTGCATCTGTGTCCTAGAAGGGGTGTCCCAACGAATAGGTATCCTGACATGGTTGAAACCCTGATCTGCAATCCTTTCAAAATAATCATTCCTGAAAGGATTTCCCCATTCAGTTTCTGTAGGAGCTTCAAACATATTTCCCATGTTGATCCCCCGACCAAGCTTATTGTTTATTTCAAAAATAGTTCCCTGTTGGGCAAGAGATATGTGACCCAAAAAGAGGAAAAATGTAATTGTTAGAATTTTCATAATTGATAAATAAAAAGAAAATAAATCATGGGCAAACGGCTGAATTTGTAAGAAAAGAAAGAATCTAACAGATTCATTTCATCCTAAAGCACTGCCAATCCTGCCGCAGCAATGATCCCGTCCTGAACTGAGGTCACTCCGGATACGCCTATCGCACCGATGACTACCCCATCTTTGATGATGGGAACTCCTCCCTCCGAGGCAAAAACATTGGGCATGCTCAGCGGTCTGATGTTTCCATTGGTAACTTGTTCCTCAAAAACCTTTGATGGTCTTTTATAATACACTGCTGTTTTCGCTTTGGTTTGGGCTAGGTCTATGCTTCCCAACTGTACGCCATCCATTCTTCTTAAGGTAATCAGGTGCCCTCCATCATCCAAAATGGCAATCACCACATTCCAGTTTTCGGCCTTTGCTTTGGCTTCGGCGGCATCAGCCATCCTGCTTGCTTCTTCCAATGTCAGTGTTGGTTTGATATTGCTCTGGGCATGTCCAAGGATTGGAATCAGGAAAATCAATGTTATTATAATCGTTTTCATGGCTTTGGGGTTTTATTTTACCTTCAGTTATTCTACCAATTTAATGAATATTTTGAGCACCTGTCCAAAATTGGTTAAATTGAGGACTTCCAATCTTTTTGCCTTAAAAATTAACCTTAAACCTATTTATAAAATGAAAATCATCAACAGAAGAGATACCCCCAAAACCTTGACACTGGTCAC
>NZ_CDSBKL010000561.1:0-2100 GCF_977115555.1 Aquiflexum sp. | reverse complement strand
GGATACATATCTGAATAATAGACAGGACCTGCCATGGCATTTCTGCCACCTGTTCCTAACTGTGGAAACTCATCAGAAACTCCATACGGGTACCAGATAAAAGCAGGGGACAACGGAGCGACTACTTTTGCTCCGGTATTATTTTTGGAATTATTGATAGGCCCTTTTGGGTCAAAAGGAGCACCTGACGTGCCTGTAGTGTAATCAAATTCTCTATAAGGATAATTGTTCCCCACAAAATACGGCCAACCAAAATTACCTGCTTTTCTTGCCTGATTGACTTCATCGTATCCTCTAGGACCTCTAGTGTCCAAGCTGTCATTTCCGGCATCCGGGCCTACTTCTCCCCAATATAAAAATCCGGTTTTTTGATCGACTGATATTCTGTAAGGATTTCTGTTACCCTGAACATATATTTCAGGTCTTGTACCTTCTGTTCCTTTTGGATATAGGTTTCCTTCTGGGATATCATAGCTTCCGTCTTCGTTAACTTTGATTCTCAAAATTTTACCTCTCAAATCATTGGCATTTCCGGAACTTCTTCTTGCGTCATATTGCTCAAAACCATCTCTGTTGTCCAAAGGAGCATATCCTCGGTTGACAAATTTGCTGTCCTTTTGGTCAAAAGGCGTAGAATTGTCACCTGTCGAAAGGTAAAGCAAGCCATCCTTGTCAAAAGCTATGGAACCACCTGTATGGCAGCAAATATTCCTTTGGGAATACAATTCCAAAATGATTTTTTCAGAAGCCAAATCCAACTTGTCATTTTCAAATTTGAACCTTGAAAGCCTGTTGACCTCCTTACCTGTTGGGCTGTAAAACATGAAAATGAAATTGTTTGTGTCAAAATTCGGGTCTTTCTGAATACCCATCAAACCTTCCTCGGCATTGACTCCAGGTGTACTTGTTTTCCAATACACGTCTAATTTAGCGATCTCACGGACTGTGGAATCACCGTTTTTGTAAAGCATGATTTCACCCCTTCTTTGTGCGATCAAAATGTCAAGATTCGGTAAAATGGTCATTTCGGTAGGTTCTGTAAATTCACCTACTACCAGATTAATCTTTTCAAACCTGTTTTCTTCAGGGACTCTTTGGGTCCTCGCTTTGGAATAATCCAGTTCTTTGTTATCCCCAATGGCATATTTGATCCCTTCGAGAATATGTTTTAAGTAAAGTTCTTCTGTGAAGGATTCCTTAGTATGGCCACCGGCTGTATAGAATGCCCTTCCTCCGTCAAATTCATGGTACCATGCCATCGGATGGAATCCCATCGGTTTGGTCTGCAAATAGCTCGATTCATCAATATCCATCAGGACATTGACATCAGGGTTGAGCTTTTTGAAATGATACCATTCGTCCCTTCTGTTCCAAATTTCAGGTAAAAAGCGGGTCGTCGGGTGATTTCGGTCCGTGACATTCAATTTACCATCCTGAACATTTGGGTGAGGATCACCGATGCCGGGATGATAAGAAAAATTAGCACCTGCCAATCTGTTGTACCATCCCCACTCGTATTCAGTATCTGCGGCAGCGTGGATTCCTACATATCCTCCTCCTGCCTGAATATATCGCTCAAAATCCGCTTCTTGGTAGTGATTGAGCACATCACCGGTAGTACTCAACCAAATGACTGCTGAATATTGTTTCAGATTTTCTTCTGTAAACAACTCCGCATTGGTTGTGGTATCCACTTCAAAATCGTTTTCTGCACCAAGCTTTTGGATGGCGGCCATTCCATCCGGGATAGATTCATGATAATATCCGGCCGTTTTACTAAATACCAGGACTTTTGGTTTTCCGCTCCTCTTATTGCAGGAAGCAAATACCACCAAGACCGTCAATAGAAGAAATAAACTTCTTTTCAAGGAATCAAAGGTTAACATAGGTTATTGTTTTTGGAAATAATTGGAAATATAAGAAGATTCTCAATGAGCTTGCAAATGAATCATTTAAGTGGGCAATAGGCAGTAAGATTGGTACATTTTTGAAATTGAAAAGGAAAAATTAACCATTAAAATTGAGTCAAAAAATTTTTCATTATGTATTTTTTAAAATTTTAGAAAAATTTTGTTATAAATAGTCTCAACATGAAATATA
>NZ_CDSBKL010000560.1:0-2100 GCF_977115555.1 Aquiflexum sp. | reverse complement strand
CCGCTTCCTCGATCTTCAAAAAGCAGAAGCCCAGACTCGAGAGGCTCAAATAGAAGCAGCACTGGAAAAAGTCCGTTCCCGGTCCCTAGCCATGCATAGAAGTAATGAGCTAAAAGAAGTGGTCTCAGTTCTTTTCGAAAGATTAAAAGAGCTTCAAATCCCATTTACAGCGATAGGAATTGGCATTTATATCGAAGGTTCTAAAGACTTGGATTCCTATGTATGTGGTGAAAATGAGGCTGGCTTGGTCATCACCAATTACCGTCTTCCTTATTTCGAAAATCAAATCCCGAAGGACTTAAATAATGCCCTTGAAAAGCAACTGGATTTTTTTGAGGGTCATTATTCAAAAGAAGAAAAAGATGCCTTCTATAGCTATGTGATTGAACATACTGCTGAATTCAGGCATTTGCCCGAGGATATCAAACGCATGATATTCGATAGCACCAACTATACCATTTCCATGGTGGCAGTTAAAAATGCAGTTTTTAATATCAATGATTTTGAAGGCAAGGTATTGGCACGGTCAGAAATAGAAATCATCCAACGATTTGCGCGGGTATTTGACCAAGCCTATACTCGATTTCTCGATCTTCAGAAATCTGAAGTACAGGCACGGGAAGCGCAGATAGAAGCAGCTTTAGAACGCGTGCGTTCCGCTTCAATGGCCATGCACCAAACCTCTGAATTGGGTGAAGTGATCAGGACCGTATTCGGCCAACTAAAAGTGTTGAATGTGTCGTTGGATGCCTGTTACATCGATATTTTTGAACCTGATAACTGGGGTCTTAATATCTGGGTCGGTACAGAGACGAATACCTATCCGGAAAAGCTAACTGTGTCTTATCTCGATCATCCGCTGTTCAACAAGACCAAAGAAGCCCGTTTGCTGAAAAAATCATTTTTTACAGTGAATTCCGACAAGGAGGTGAAGGATAAGTTAATCAGACATCTGGCTTCTGAAAGTGATATGGTACAAGAGCGGTTGGATTTAATGCTCCAAAGCGATAGTGTCGATATGTCTATTGCCCTTTCAGAACATGCAGCACTTAATGTGTACAATTATCAGGGAAAACCTTACTCAGAAGAGCAGAATGAGATCGTTATACGTTTTTCACGGGTATTTGAGCAGGCCTACACCCGCTTTCTCGATCTCCAAAAAGCGGAAGCCCAGGCAAGGGAAGCGCAGATAGAAGCAGCCTTAGAGCGGGTGCGAAGCAGGAGTATGGGAATGCAAAAAAGTGAGGAATTGCAGGAAGTCATCCAGGTGGTGTATCAGCAATTTGTAGGCTTGGGAATTCCTATTGAGCACACAGGCTTTATCATGGACTATAAGAATCGCGAGGATATGAATATATGGCTGGCTGATTCCATTCAGTTTCATTCAGAAATCACCTTTCCCTATTTTGATTCTCCTCATTGGAACAGCTTCCGAGAAGCCAAATCTAAGGGCGAAGACTTTTTTGCAAACCTTCTGGATTTTGACACCAAAAACAACTTCTATAAAGGCCTGTTTTCCTTTATCCCTGACCTGCCCCAAGAGAAGCAGAATTTTTATTTTGCCCAAGAGGGGCTTTCGATCTCCACAGTGCTTCTGGATAATGTTGGGCTTTATATCGAAAACTATACAACAACGCCCTTCACTGACGAAGAGAATCAGGTATTGATGAGATTTGGGAAGGTTTTCCAGCAGACCTATACACGCTTCTTAGACTTACAAAAAGCCGAAGTCCAAGCTAAAGAAGCCATCAAACAAGCCTCTTTGGACCGTGTTCGAGGTGTGATTTCCAGCATGAGATCGGCGTCTGATCTGGAAGTGATTACGCCTTTGATATTCAAGGAACTGACAATTTTGGGTGTTCCATTTATCCGATGCGGGGTTTTTATCATCCATGAAAAAGAAGAAATTGTTGAATCCTATCTTTCTTCCCCTGACGGTCATTCCCTTGGGGTTTTGAGGCTTCCCTATCAGGCAAGCGAACTCACTTACCATACTGTGGAAGCCTGGAGAAAGGGCGTGGTTTACCATCAGCATTGGAATAAGGAGGACTTCATCCAATGGATCAACCAATTGATGGAACAGGATCAGATCCAGGACAG
>NZ_CDSBKL010000559.1:0-2105 GCF_977115555.1 Aquiflexum sp. | reverse complement strand
TCAATGATTACCTGCATTTGGTCAAGCGGGGTTATAACACACCTTCTGATTCCTACTTTAAGTTCACTGTCTATGCCCTTCGATTCGCTTATCGGATTGAGGGGATGAAGGACAAGCGGATCGAACTTCCAACGATCAAGCACAGCAAAAAGCTTCCCGTTGTCTTGAGCCAGGAGGAAGTCCGCAGGCTTCTCAAAGCTCCCAAACTGCTCAAACACCGCGTGCTGATGGGACTGCTGTATGGCTGTGGTCTCCGCTGCTTCGAAGTTCGGAATCTGAAGATCGCCGACTTGGATTTTGACCGGAAAGTCCTTCATGTGAAGGATGGGAAAGGCAAAAAAGACCGCTATGTCCCGCTGGCTGATATCCTGATCCGCGGACTGAAAGCCTATCTGCAATCCGAGCAGCCCAACGAATGGGTGTTCAATAGCAAAGATAAGGAGATCAAAGGCCGGGTCGGTGGTGACTTCGATTCCCGCTATTCTCAGAGAGGCGTTCAGTGGGCAGTGAATGAAGCCAAAAAGAAAGCCGGGATCCAAAAGCCGATGAACGTGCACACGCTCAGGCATACTTTTGCCACTCATCTGCTGGAAGAAGGTCTGGACATTCTGACGATCAAGGACCTGCTCGGTCATGAGTCCATCGACACCACAATGATCTATCTTCATGTGGCGCAGACCGACAAGTGCAGAGCCTTCAGTCCGCTTGATCGACTGTATCTGTCCCGTCGTTGAGAGCCAAGCACGAAGTGGCTCAAGTGCTCCAACAGCACTGGGCCGAGGTGGAAAACCATCCCCAGATCAACCGCTGGCAGTTGCGGACGCTTTCGGCGTTGCGGCGTTGCCGAACCGCTGACTTGGGTGGACATGTGGATGCCTGCACAGACTGCGGGAATACCCGGATCAGTTACAACAGCTGCAGAAACCGCCATTGTCCGAAGTGTCAGGGAAAGAACCGGGAGAAGTGGTTGGCAGATCGGGAATCTGAGCTCCTTCCTGTTCCTTACTTCCATGTGGTCTTTACCTTACCCGACACGCTGAATCAGCTGGCGATGTATGAGCCCAAGGCTGTCTATGACAGTCTGTTTGAGGCGGCATGGCAGACGGTCCATTGCTTTGCCAAAGACCCAACCTATCTGGGAGCCAAAGCCGGAATGATCGCCATTCTCCACACTTGGGGGCAGCAATTAACTCTTCATCCGCATTTGCACTGCATCGTACCGGGAGGCGGACTGACTAAAAACGGAAAGTGGAAAACGGCTAAATCGAAGGGTAAATACCTGTTTCCGGTCAAAGCGATGAGCAAGGTCTTTCGGGCCAAGTATGTCAAAGCACTCAAGTCCCGGATCATACCGGAGAAGGATCTGGTCAATCAACTTTTCCAAAAAGAGTGGGTGGTCTATGCCAAGCGTCCATTTGGGCATCCCAAGGCAGTCCTCGAATACCTCGGCAGATATACCCACAAAGTGGCGATCTCCAATCATCGGATTCTGGACATTGGCCCAAAACAGACCACCTTCAGCTACAAAGATTATCGTCAGGGAGCCCAGAAATTGGAAATGAGCCTGGACAATCTGGAGTTTATCCGACGATTCTCTCTGCATATCCTGCCCAAAGGATTGGTGCGAATTCGGCACTTTGGGATATTGGGAAGTTCGGCTAAGCAGATCACGATTCCACTCATTCATCAGGAACTTGGAATTCCGCTTCCGGAACCCGAACCCAGGATTCTGGAAAGCTACAACCCACGATACTGCTCTTGCTGCCAGAAGGAAAGCATGGTCAGCATTCAGCGACTTCCCAAAAGGGGACCGCCAAAGGCAGTCTTTTACGCTGTCCCAACCCAATTTTAACTCCTGATTTTGATCGGGCCGGCGAAGCTATGCCCATGCCATAAAAAAGCCCTTCCAAAAAAGGGTTTGGAAGGGCTCAAAATGATCTAATTTTTTGACTCGATGCTGAATCTGCTAGCAGGTTTTACTTTTTAATCTAATCGGACACATCGTTTGCCTCCAAAAATTTCGACTCAATCCCCATAAGAACCTTACGGGTTTCGTGCAACAGCGGTTTCATGCTTGGCTTTGCAAGCCGCACGAAAACCTATTT
>NZ_CDSBKL010000558.1:0-2109 GCF_977115555.1 Aquiflexum sp. | reverse complement strand
CTCCATATCCCACATCGAAAATGATCCCTCTTTCCTGCGCTTCTCTGACAAATGGTTTGAATTTTCTTGTTTCATAATCCACGACAGGCTCCCTGGCACCTCCCAATTCAGCAAAAACGTGAGTATAGATATCCCCGGGACGCAAATGATCAAAAAACAATTCCCTCAATCTCAATGGAGCAAAGGCCATAGATCCACCAAAATCTATAATCACAGGCATATTGGCAATATTCCCCGCTTCTACTGCCCTATCAACGGGAATCCAATCTCTTTTGGCATAGTGGGCTACCTTAAAACCTACCACGTGTTCCTTGTATTTCAGAGCAGCTTGTCCGGTAAGTTGGGCATTCATATCAGAAGTATCCTGTTCGTAGGCTCCACCTCGCATGCCTTCTCCAACAATGTTCATGAATGCCAAAACCCTTGTTTTTGAATGGTCAATGATGTTTTGTTTGAATACATGAAAGTTTTTCCATCCCGGTCCACCACAATCCACAATCGTGGTCACCCCTACCCTGAATGTAAAGCTGTCCGGATCAACAGCCACGAGTCCGTCACTTAGGTAACTATTGGGTCGCGTACCATAAAAAACATGGCCATGAATATCTATCAAACCTGGGACAACCAATAGACCCTTGGCATCTACGATCTGTCTGGCACCTGTTATCTCAATATTTTTTGCGATTTTGGCTATCCTTCCATCCTGAATGGCCACATCCATCAATTCATCAATGTTGTTCTTTGGATCAATGACATGACCTCCCTTGATCACCATTTGGTAATTTTGGGCGGACAGAATTATTGGCCACATGCATAAAAAGTAGAGCAATATGAATCCTATTTTCTTCATCATTTTTGAATTATTAGGTTAAACTTTAGCGCTGCTCAATTCTTCTTGGATTCTTTTGGCTACAATTTTTTCTTCATTTGGCCTCAGCATCCAAACAGTACAACTGATTTCATGGTCTCCAAATCCAATCACCTCAATGGATGGACTTCCCTTCCTCAGTTTTTCCTGCATCTGAGTCCGGGTAAGGTTGATCACATTTGGATCCCAGGCAATTTTTAGAAAAGGAGTATGGTTGGCAATTGGCGGAACGGAAACAGAAGTAGTCACGCCTTTGACTTCCTTTGCCATTTCTTCAATGTAGCCTATTTTTTCCTCCCAAGATTTCCACTCTTTTTCATGGTCTTTTTTGACATACAGCTCCAAAGCCACATACATCCCAAGGATTTCCTCTTTATTGACCTTCATCCCTCTCCCGATAGTATTGCCACGGGGCGGTGCACTCAGCCTTGCTGCTTCAATGATGTGTTTTCTACCCATCAGGATTCCCGCACTTTGTGGACCTTTCATGGCTTTTCCGCCTGATATGCAGACCAAATCAAATCCCATATCATTGAATTTCCATAAATTTTCAACCGGCGGCACATCAGCAGCTATATCAATCATGGTAGGAATGTTGTGTTTTTTTCCCAAAGCCACCCACTCTTCATGTTGAATTTTCCCATCCGGTGCCTGGTAATTCAAAAACCATAACATGGCGGTTTGCTCATTGATCGCTTTTTCCAGATCAGCAACTGTTTCCACTTCTACTAATTTCACACCGGTATTGGTCAGAGAATGGACATAAGCCACATTGTGGCTTTTTTGGACAATCACCTCAGATTTCATTCCCTTCAGGTTTGGGATTTGAGCGATTTTTTCTTTGTCTGTTCCTGTCAGTACTCCTGCAAGTCCCAATACCATAGCCGACCAGCAACCTGAGGTAACCGTTGCCGCTTCCGCATGGCAGATTTCAGCAATTTTTTCTCCCACTTTGTCCTGAACTTCATCCAACATGATAAATTCCTTGGAAGAGGTTTCTATTGTTTCCATTACTTCTTCAGGCATCAAAGAGGCCGTCATTGCTGTGTAGGTTCCTGCAGCATTGATAAAAGTCCTCAAGCCCAATTCCTTGATCAGATCCCTTTTGGGAACTAATGGTGAATCGGCAAATACTGATTGGACAGGAATGCTGCTTCCTACAATTGTTCCCACCAATGGAAGTGCTGAAAGTCTTTTTAGTAAGGTTCTTCTGTTGATCATATCTTTTATCGTTCGATTTT
>NZ_CDSBKL010000557.1:0-2133 GCF_977115555.1 Aquiflexum sp. | reverse complement strand
AATTCTTTCAAAGAGTTGTTTAATGCATCTTCATATGAAATAATTTCTGTATTCTTCTTTTCCAATTTTTTCGCAGGCGGAATAATGCTTGCCATCAAAGGATATTTTGATACCCGAAACCTGCACCGCAAAAATGAATTGTTAGAAAAAGAAAGACTTGAAAGTGAACTTCAGTTTCTGAAATCGCAGGTCAATCCCCATTTCCTTTTCAATGCCATAAACAGTGTCTATGTTTTGATAAAGATTAATCCGGAACTGGCTTCAGAGACATTGATCAAACTTTCAAGCTTATTACGGTCACAACTTTATGATTTTTCTGCAGAAAAAATAGAAATCCAACAGGAGTTGGAATACCTCAAAAACTATATTGAATTGGAAAAAATCCGAAAAGGTGAAAGGCTTGATTTATCCTTTGAAGAAGGTGAAGGTCTTGAGGATTTTTCAATTGCACCATTGGTTTTGATCCCGTTTTTGGAAAATTGCTTCAAACATTTATCCACGCATACAGACAGGCCCAATACAGTTAAGGTCAAAATACGGTTGGAAAACAGTATTCTTTTGGCCTATTTTTATAACACCACAGAACCAAAAGAGAAAAATCAGGTAAGAAATACAGGGGGAATTGGACTTGTAAACATCAAAAGGAGGCTTGAATTGCTTTATCCAAAATCTCATTGGATTGAAACCAAGTCAGAAAATGACAGCTACGAAGTCACGCTGAAAATCAAAATAAAGTAATATGAAAATCAGGACAATCATTGTTGAGGACGAACCATTGGCAAGGGAAGGGCTCAAAAGCTATGTCAGGGAAATTGATTCCCTAGAGCTTTGCGCGACTTGCGAAAACGCCCTTGAAGCCAATGAAGTGCTGAAAATTGAAAAACCTGATCTCATGTTTTTGGATATCCAAATGCCCAAAATAACGGGAATAGATTTTTTGAAATCCATCCAATCCCCACCCATGGTAATCCTTACCACTGCCTATCCCAATTATGCCCTGCAGGGTTTTGAATTGGATGTGGTGGATTACCTTGTCAAACCTTATCCTTTTGACAGGTTTTTGAAAGCCGTAAACAAAGCCAAAGATTTATTCCAACTGAAACAGAACCCAAAAGAATCCTCTATTCCTAAAGAAGACATATTTATAAAAGTCGATAATATCCTCAAAAGGGTTTTGTTGAAGGATATCATTTTTATTGAAGGGATGGAAAATTATGTGGCCCTACACACAAGCGAAGGAAGAATGATTACGCTGATGACGATGAAAAGCATGGAGGAAAACCTTCCATCTGACAAATTTTTAAGGGTTCACAAGACTTATATTATTTCCAAAAACCACGTCAAGGGAATTGAAGGAAATGAAATAGACATGGGAAAAACAAGAATTCCCATGTCCAGAAACAGAAGAAATGAAATAATTGATGAGTTGGTGGGGAGGTAATTTCTTATGGTGCCTTTTCCGGTTATTTTATGATTCCTGCATAAATCAATCCTGCTTCTACGCCCCTGATTTCTGCCAAACCCTTTAACCTTCCGATGGCGGTATATCCGGGATTAATAATAGGTTTTTTGATATCATCCAACATCTGATGCCCGTGGTCAGGACGCATCGGAATCGCAATTTTTCTTCTTTGTTGGACTTGTAAGATTTGGTGGATGACTGCCTCCATCGGAACATCTCCGGTCAAATGATCATCCTCATAAAAATTGCCTTCCACATCTCGGCGTGTACTCCTGAGGTGGATAAAATGGATATGGTCTCCAAACTCGGCTACCATAGCAGGCAAATCATTGTCAGCCCGTACCCCATATGAACCTGTACAAAAAGTAAAGCCGTTGTTTGGGCTGTTATTATCCGAAATGAGCCTTTTCATGTCCTTGGCGGTGCTCATTACCCTAGGCAAACCAAATACATCAAAAGGTGGATCATCGGGATGGATAGCCATTTTTACATTATTTTTCTCGGCCGTTGGAAGAATTTCATCCAAAAACAACCTCAGATTATTTTCCAATTCAGCATGTCCGATTCCTTTGTAAGAGTCTAAAGCCGCCTGAAACTGTTCCATGGTATATCCCTCCTCAGATCCCGGCAATCCTTTTAAAACATTGTCATTCACCCTTTTTAAGGTTTCT
>NZ_CDSBKL010000556.1:0-2139 GCF_977115555.1 Aquiflexum sp. | reverse complement strand
TCCTGCAAAAGCTCCAAAGAATCTGCTTTTTCAAAAACCATGGACATCCCAATGGGAGAAATTTCCTCCCAAGAAACATCTGATGAAGTCTTTGATAAAGTGGATGAAACTCCGGAATTTCCAGGAGGGATGGAAGCTTGGGCAAATTTCATGAAAGACAACCTAAAATATCCCAAATTGGCAAAGGATGAGGGAATCGAAGGTACCGTTTACATCAGGTTCATTGTCAACAAGGATGGCTCTATAAGTGATGCTGAGATATTGAGAGGAATCGGAGGAGGATGTGATGAAGAAGCATTGAGGGTTATCAATTCATTTCCAAACTGGAAACCGGGCAAAAAAGACGGAAAGGTTGTCAAAACAAGAATGACATCACCGATCAATTATTCTCTTGGTAAAAAGGGTTAAGCTAATACTTACAATAAAAAGAGGGACCCCATCAAAGGAGTCCCTCTTCTTTTATCACCATGGAAAAGCATAACCTGTCTCAATACAGGATTTAACTTTTAAATATTAAACTCCATAAAGATGTTCATCTAAAAACCCGTTTCGGAATTTTCCTTCAGGATCGTGTTTGGCGAGAAGGGATTTGAATTCTTCCATTTTTGGGTACCGCTCTTGGAGTTTTTGGGAGGAAATGGTAAATAACTTCGCCCAATGCGGTCTTGGACTAAACGGTTCCAACTTGGCTTCCATTTGCGGAAGCAGGGCCATGACTTCGGGAATTTCCTGTTTCCATGTGGTATGGATCGCAATCGAATCCCTTTGGTAGCAGGTACTCATCCAAAGATCGTCTGCCTTGATGCTTCTGATTTCGGAGATGAAAAGGTGAGAGGAGATTTGCTCTGACATTTCCTTCACCGCCATGAGTGCCTCGTAGCCATTTTCCATTGGTACAAAATACTCAGACTGAAGTTCCTTACCGGCACTTGGCTGAAACTCCATCTTGAAATGCGGCAGACGCTCATACCATGGACCGGGAATAGCCAGTTGTTCGGAACAGCTTTCGGCAGACATTTCCTGCACGGGATGCATATGTACTTTGGCTTGCTTTGCTCCAAAAAACTCCTCGGGAAAATCCATTTTTTCGCCTGGGATCAATTTTCTCTTTACCCAGACCTCATTGACATTGTTACTTTTCCAATCCAAAAATAGACTCACACTATAGCCTGCACCCATGATTTCTTGGAAATTGTCTTTGAGCGCTTCCATCGGCATGTCCATATATACCACTTGGGCAACCTCAAATGTAGGAAGCAAATCCAAAGTCACTTTGGTAACAGGCCCAAATCCTCCCAATCCCACTACAGCACCAAAAAAATCAGGATCTGTTTCTTTTGAAAACTGAACCAATTCCCCTTTGGCATTGATAAACTCGATGGCAGCAACGCCTGTAGAAAGGTTGCCATTCCCAACCCCTGAACCATGTGTGGCCGTGGCGATGGTTCCCGCCACAGATATATGCGGTAAAGATGCCAGGTTATGCAGGGCATAGCCATTTTCATGGAGGTAAGCGCAGAGTTCGCCGTATTTGATTCCGCCTTCTACGGTCACTTGGTTTTTCTCTTTGTCCAGGGAGATGATTTTGTTCAGGTTTTGGAAGGAAATCAAATTGTCTTTGCTGTCAGCAATCCTGTTGAAAGAATGTCTCGAACCCAAGACCCTTAGCTTTTCACATTTTTTGACCAATGCCTGAACCTCTTCCACGGTTTTGGGATAATGGACATTGGCAGTGCTGAATTCAAAGTTTTCGGCCCAGTTTTTCAAAAGTTCGGCATTCATGGTTTCTTCAGGTTTTTTGGGGGAGCAGGATATCATCGGTTGGATCAAAACTCCACCAACAAGCAGGGAAGAGTTTTTGAGGAAGGTTCTTTTGTCCATTTTGGGATTTTGGTGAAATGGGAAATTTGATTTGAATCGGAAGTCGGTATTCTTTCTTAATAATTCACTTTTAGCTCTTTTGCTTTGGTCGGCAACCAAACCTGCATTTCGTTTGGTCCGCGGTTGGCCCAAGTATAATAAGGAATGGCTGTAATGCTTTTTTTCTCTGTTTTCACAGTAGACCCATCATCGGAAACAGTCACCACAGGCACATAAGCCTGAATAGCCATTACCTTTTCATTCAAAACCCGATATTCC
>NZ_CDSBKL010000555.1:0-2140 GCF_977115555.1 Aquiflexum sp. | reverse complement strand
CAATGACTTTCTTATTTAAGTCTATTGTAAACAGAAACCGACATTCAGGTATTTCAATTCTCCAAAATCATGCCTCTTTCAAAATCTAAATCTGGTAATTCTATTATGGAAATTTCAAAAAAAATCCTCCTTTTGGTTTTAATCCCCACCTTAAGCTTTTTGGTATTTTCATGCTCCAAAGCATATAACGGAAAGGAAAAAAGTGAAAAAACTTCTACGCCCGAAGAAATTTATGCCGGACCGACAGCTTTGGCCACCTTTGCGGGCGGATGCTTTTGGTGCATAGAAGCCCCTTTTGAAGGAATTGACGGTATCATATCAGTGGTATCAGGTTATGCAGGAGGCAAAGAAAAAAATCCATCCTATCCAGAGGTAGCTAGTGGAAGAACTAGCCACAGAGAATCTGTTCAGGTCACTTATAACCCTGATATCATCAGCTATTCAGAGATTTTAGATATATTCTGGCAACAATTTGATCCGACTGACGAAGGCGGTTCTTTTTACGACAGAGGATTTCAATATACTTCTGCAGTATTTTACCATGACAAAATTCAAAAAACGGCTGCAGAAACTTCCCTTCAAAAGCTTTCCCAATCAGGTAAATTTGACAAACCCATCGTGACTCCTTTGATCAAGTTTACTAACTTTTATCCGGCGGAAGATTACCATCAGGATTATTACAAAAAGAACCCGACCGAGTATTATGCTTACAGAACAGGTTCGGGAAGGGATGCATTTATTGCAAAACATTGGCCAGTAAAATTGGAAGACAAATACAAAAAACCTTCTGATTCAAAACTGAAGAAAAGACTCACAGAACTTCAATACCAAGTCACCATGCATGAAGAAACTGAGCGGGCTTTTACCAACGATTACAATGAAAACAAAGAAGAAGGAATCTATGTCTGCATTGTTTCGGGGGTTCCTTTGTTCAGCTCTTCAGACAAGTATGAATCCTTTTCAGGTTGGCCGAGTTTCACCAAACCGATCGATGCCCGCGTCATCGGCAAACCGACCGATACCGCTTACGGAATGATGCGTGTGGAAGTGAGGAGCAAACTCGGTGATTCCCATCTTGGGCACGTATTCAATGACGGACCCGAACCAACCAATCTTCGTTATTGCATGAACTCTGCAGCCATGAAATTCATCCCAAAAAAGGACATGGAAAAAGAAGGTTACAAAGATTGGCTTTGGGTGGTCGATTAAAAATATCCTACAAAAAGTTGAGTCAACCCCAAAAATCATCGATTGATAACCAAATCCTTGGCGTAGTCAAA
Organism: Aquiflexum sp.; assembly: GCF_977115555.1. Lineage (NCBI taxonomy): Bacteria > Pseudomonadati > Bacteroidota > Cytophagia > Cytophagales > Cyclobacteriaceae > Aquiflexum > Aquiflexum sp. The sequence goes on along the minus strand of NZ_CDSBKL010000555.1, from coordinate 860 downwards.
TGTCTTATGCTGCGACTGGGTGGGATTTGCCTACCCTGCACCTGGCCCAAGGCTAAAATGATCCTAAGGGATCATTTCCAAACGCCTTGTCCTACCCTTTTATCTTTTCCATCCGCGACAATTGTCGGGATGTAATTGGATTCAACCAAACACCCAAACGAAAGGTAATTCTTGGTAATATGAATTACAAATTCATATAATAGAAAAGGGTAGTTACAAACTACCCTTAGCGGTTACGCCATTCTATTCCAAGTGGGGCAAAAAGGTCAAGATTGGATTTGTGTTTACACCAAAAACAGGGAAGGTTGATTTGTCAATTCAATTGAGTATCTCGGCTTATTATGTAACTTTGAAGCAATTATTGCTGGCAGACGTTCAAAACAAAAACGAACAAGGCTATGAGTATCAATCCTTCAAAAATTGAATTATGAAAGTTTTATTAGACATAAAAGACGATAAGGCCAAACCCTTACTCGAAGTGCTTAAAGGCTTATCGTATGTAAAAGCCACAACAATATCTGACGAGAAGGCTTTACTCATGGAAGAGATTAAAGAAGCAGTGGAAGAACTCAAACTAGTAAGAGAAGGCAAACTGAAAGGCATACCTGCAAAGCAGTTATTAGATGAGCTATAATATTATTGCTGTTCCTACTTTTAGGAAAGAGTTGAAAAAGTTGGCAAAGAAATATCCTTCTTTAAAAACCGATTTAGCGATACTTTTTGAAAGCTTGGAAGAAAATCCTGTTCAAGGAACTTCTTTGGGTAGAAATTGCTATAAAATACGTCTTTCAATATCCTCAAAAGGCAAAGGTAAAAGTGGGGGTGAAAGGGTTATAACAAATATTGTCATTGCAGAAGAG
>NZ_CDSBKL010000554.1:0-2146 GCF_977115555.1 Aquiflexum sp. | reverse complement strand
TTGGGATCGCCTTGGTGGATTTGGAGGGGAAAGTCTATGGCGCAGGAGATTTTGATATGCCTTTTTCAATTCAGAGTATTTCCAAGGTTCAGACCCTGACAATGGTCGCAAATGTTTTCAAAGAAAAGCTTTGGTCGAGGGTGAATGTCGAACCGAGTGGCAACCCATTCAATTCCATTGCCCAACTGGAATTCGAAAAAGGAATCCCGAGAAACCCCTTTATTAATGCCGGGGCTTTGGTAATCACCGATGCGCTTAGCACTTTACACCAAAATCCCCTGGATGAAATCCATGGCTTTATCAATGAAATCGTAGGACGTACCTGTGTCCAAATCGATGAATCTGTGATGAATTCTGAAATTGCCCATTCGGAGAGAAATACCGCTTTGGCCTATTTTCTGAAGGCTTTCGGTAACTTAGAGAATGATATCCAAGAAGTAATCCGGACTTATTGTGGCCAATGTGCCATAGAATTGTGCTGCGCGGACTTGGCAAGATCTTTTTCCTTTTTGGCCAATCATGGATATTCAATTTTTGCAAATAGGGAAATCCTCAGCCCGATCGATACCCAAAGGATCAATGCACTCATGCTGACATGCGGATTTTATGACGAGTCCGGAGAGTTTGCATTTCGGGTAGGCCTGCCCGGCAAGAGTGGAGTCGGTGGAGGAATCGTCGCCGTGATGCCCAACAAATTTTCAGTTGCCGTTTGGAGTCCGCCGCTCAATGGAAAAGGCAATTCTCCCAAAGGAGTCAAGGCGCTTCAGCTGTTAAGGGAAAAGCTGAAGTATTCGCTTTTTGAAGAAAGAAGGTAAAAAAAGTATCAATGTCTTAGTGCCAAATATTGTTTCACCTCAAGAGATTCTTGTTTTCTATTTGAATTTGGCAGTTTTTTCATCCATGCTGACATCGGCTTCTTTCCGGATCTGCATCCTGTAATACACCAAAACTTCATCCGCTCCTGCTTCCAAGACAGCTTCCTGAGCTTTGAGGGCAATGGACATCAATTGTTCCTGTGGGCCTTCCATGACGGTCTCAAAGGGAGTGACTTCATATTTGACTCCGGATTTTTGGATGACTTCTATGGCTTTGTCTACCAAGGCATAGCTGTCAAGAGTTTTGCTTTTTGGGACAATCTGGATTCCGAGGTTGATGGATTTGGACATGGTTTATGAGATTTGAGATGTGAAACGTGAGAAATAAGACAGGAGCGAGAGACGAGAAAACTTTGTGCTAAGAACCAAGTACAAAGTACCAAGAAACAAGATCATAATCCAAAATTAAACTCCTCGACTTTGTTCAGGGATTGAGCTTGGCAACAGTTAACCAAATAACCGAATAACCATTAACCAAATAACCACTAACCAAATAACCCTTAACCGATGATAGCTTTTTCTCCCAATGTGCCAAATGCGAACAGATTGCGGACATTTTAAGTTTTTTTCCCAAAATTGAACATGAAAAATATAGCCCTTGAATTTTCCCTTGATTTGTGTTTTTGATTTTTTATTGCCTTTCTAAACCAAAAAAGCGGGATTCTGCCCCATATTCAAGGATAACCGGAAGAATCACCATACTTTCGCCGGATCTAGTTCGTTTTTTGTTAGCAGTTTTGTATTCCAAACAATCCGATCCGATTATGAATAAAATCACCAAATTCTTTTGGTTTTGTTCCGGTGCTTATGCGCCTCTATTGAGCAAATCACCGACCGAAACCCATAAATATGTCGGGATCGGCGGAACAGTATTTTTTACAGGTCTCTTGGCGGCGATATCTGCAGGATATGCCTTATTTACCGTGTTCGAATCTCCATGGTATGCGATTGGGTTTGGACTGGTTTGGGGTTTGATGATCTTCAATTTGGATAGGTTTATCGTGTCAAGTATGCGTAAGCGAAACAATGCCTGGGCGGAGTGGAAAATGGCCATTCCTAGATTGGTTTTTGCGGTATTGTTGGCGATTGTGATTTCCAGGCCATTGGAACTTAAGATTTTCGAAAGGGAAATCAACAGAAAGCTCGATGAGAAAAAAACTGCCATGATCGCCCAAAGCAAGGAAGCTTTGAAAGCTGGATTTTCTGAAATCAATGGATTGGAAGCCAAAAAAGACAGTAATTCGAATTCTTTACGCGGAAACTGCAAAGAT
>NZ_CDSBKL010000553.1:0-2176 GCF_977115555.1 Aquiflexum sp. | reverse complement strand
AAGGCAACAAAGCGGAAATCAATAAAGAAGCCCTGAGGTTAAAGACCATCACCATAATCACAATAATGGTGATGAGGATCTGAAGGACAATGGCTTCATTGAGTGTATTGAGTGTTTCTTTGATGAGGCCGGAGCGATCATAAAATGGAACTATGGTGACTTTGGAAACTGTTCCGTCCGCCAATGTTTTACTTGGAAGCCCAGGTGTGATTTCTTCAATTTTTAATTTGACAGCATCTATCACCTGAAGCGGATTGTCTCCATATCGTGCTACCACGACACCTCCGACAGCCTCAGCACCACCTTTATCCAAAATCGCCCTTTCAGCCCTGCTTGCCGGACCTATATTTACCTTAGCAATGTCTTTGATCCTCAGTGGGACATTGTTGCTCACTTTCACTACTGCCAATTCTATGTCTTCCAGTGATTTGACATACCCTAAGCCCCGCACAATGTATTCCACCTGATTGATTTCCATGGTATTGGCTCCGATATCCAAGTTGGCCTGCTTGATGGCATTCATCACTTCCATCGTGGTGACATTGTGGGCTTTCAAAGCTACTGGATCCAAATCAACCTGATATTCTTTGACATGCCCACCGATAGTCGCCACCTCAGCAACACCCGCAGTCCCGGCAAGTCCATACTTTACATAAAAATCCTGAATGCTTCTCAATTCATTCAAATCCCAACCTCCCACGGGATTCCCTTTTTCATCCCTTCCTTCCAAAGTATAAAAATAAACCTGCCCAAGTCCTGTTGCATCCGGCCCCAACTTGGGCTGAACACTTTCCGGCAATAAGCCCGAAGGCAGTGAGTTGAGTTTTTCTAAAATCCTCGACCGGCTCCAATAGAATTCAATATCTTCCTCGAAAATGATATAGATTGAAGAAAAACCAAACATGGAGGTACTCCTGATTGTCTTTACTCCAGGCATGCCCAAAAGCGAAGTCGTCAAAGGATAGGTTATTTGATCTTCCACATCTTGGGGAGATCGCCCCATCCATTCGGTAAAAACAATCTGTTGATTTTCTCCTATGTCTGGAATCGCATCCACCGGAACAGGGTCATTGGGAAGAAAACCGGTATTCCAGTTGAACGGTGCGACGACAATCCCCCAAAGCACTACAAGTACCAAAAGGATTACTGTCACCAGTTTGTTTTCAAGAAAGAATTTGATGATGCTGTTTAACATGATCTTTTTTTTGTAAAAGGACGCTGAATTGAGATTCTGCTTGCTAATAATGTTGTTATCCCAAAAAGCCCAATGTAAACAAGACTATTCGGAGAAAACCTGACTCATGTGGAATTTGTCAAAATCCAAATGAAAATAAGGAAGAGAAAGCTGGAGTTATAGGAATTTTAGAAAACAGATGAAAAAGGTTTCCTAGATGCCATTTTCCCTATTGGGAATCAGATCAAGAAAACTTGGTTGGTAATGAAAATTGGAGTATTTGGTATGAAGGGCGGAGAAGAATCCGCAAATCCGATCAATATTTCTTCAATGAAAATGCTGTGTTCAAACTCAAAAAATACAGCTTGGACCATCGGAATTAAATTTACTTCCGCCTGAAAATCCAGAATATCAATTTGCTGCTGATCTGAATTAGGCAATTCCAGATTGGACACATCATCACAGCATCCCGGCATAGGTTCCTCAGAAGGACAACAGGTTTTTGTTTGCCCAAAAAGATTGATGTGCTGAAAATCCTCCCCACAATAATGCACGGAATAGCCCAACCCTGCGTTGAAAAACACATAGAAAACAAGGAGTGCTATTTTGATAAATTGCTTCACAAGAGAGATTTACAGATCAAAGGTAAATAGATTTTGATTCTTAAAGTTATAAAATTTTTGAAAGGATTAATAAACCGGAGGGTTTAAGTCGCTTTTTCTTAGTTCTCTTAAAATGTCAAAATTATAGTATCACCATTTTTGCTTACTATACTAAGCATTTTTATATATTTTTTTCTTGTTATATTAAGCATTTATGTATATTTTTGTTCATTATATTAAGCAATTATGGACTCTTTATTAGAAAAATCTCTCAAAAAGATCGAATCTACCTCCCTGGAATTTGTAAGAAGTAAGATAGACCGTATCAATTGGGAGGCACGATTGATCGGAATCAAAGGTTCACGGGGCGTAGGAAAGACGACCTTACTTCTTCAATACA
>NZ_CDSBKL010000552.1:0-2177 GCF_977115555.1 Aquiflexum sp. | reverse complement strand
AGGAAAAGGTCCTCCCTGTGGCCAAACAGGCCTGTTGGTCCAGATTTGCACTTTGGAAATTTTTCCCAATTTGCCTGAATCCACCCATTTTTTGACCATGTCAAGCAGGGGATTGGAAGCTCCCTGATTGCCCATTTGCGTGACAATCTTGTTTGTTCTCGCCATTTCGGTCAGCATTCTGGCTTCACGGATGTTGTGCGTCATAGGCTTCTGTACATAGACGTGCTTTCCTTTTGCCATGGCAAAAGCTGCTGCCGGACCATGTACATGGTCGGGAGTTGAAATAGTCACCGCATCAATGTCTTTTTCCTTTTCAAGCATTTCTCTGTAATCGGCATAGAGTTTTGCTTTGGGAAAATTCTCCACAGATTTCTTGGCAGAACCTGAAAAATCCACGTCACACAATGCCACTACTCTTTCTCTACCATTCACTGAAGCATTGAAAATGTCGCTTGTTCCTTTACCACCGGCACCGATAGCAGCGAGATTCAATTGGTCACTAGGCGCAGTAAATCCAACGCCTCCCAAGACGTGACGCGGAACAATAAAGATGGAAGAAGCTATGGCTGCGTTTTTTATGAAATTCCGCCTTGATTGGTCAGAAGATTCTTTTTTGGGTTGTTTCATGTTAACAGGAATTTTGAAATCAGGTATGGTTTTTAATTTGAGTGTTTCACAGAGTATCTTTTTTCCAATGCAAATTGGTAAAATAGAAAAGGATTTTCTTTTTTAATCCGTTGAACATTGGATAGAATTCAAAACAGATGATTAATCTAACAAATCCACTTAAAATTTTGACATTATATTATTTACCATTGCTTTTTTATCGTTTCAATGGCTTTGGCAGCCTGATTTTCCATGTTTTCCCATCTGCTTTCCAAAGAAATCAAACCCTCATATCCTGACAGTTTCAATGCCTGATAATATAGGCTCAAATCCTCTCCGTGGGTTCCGGGAACGGCCCGGCCTTCTTTCTCAGCCACGTGGACATGTTTGATGAGATGGCCGTAATTCAGGATGCTTTCGGGTCCTTCACCCTCCATTTTCATATGGTAGATGTCCGCGAGCAACCTGTAATTGGGATGGTCCACAGCCTTGACGATCTCTCCTGCCTCACTGAGGCTATTGATAAAATTGCATTCTTTTTTGTTGAGGGATTCCAAAACAACCGTCACATCATACTTAGCAGCCACAGGCCCTAGCATTTTCCCCAAATCAATCATTTGAGCGGTAGCTTCTTCTTTCGAAAACCCATCAGGAACAGACCTGGACCCACTGCTTCCAAAAACCACCAACTTCCCTCCTGCTTTTTGTGCACGGCGAAAAACAACCTCTGCAAAGTCCACAATCTCCTCGTGGACGGCATTGGGACCCACACTTTTTAAGCTTCCGGGAAGGAAAATGATAAAAGCTTGGATGGGCAATGGAGACGATTTGGAAGCTTGCAAAATTTGGTCAAATTCTTCCTCACTCTTGGTCGGAACAAGAAAAGACTGCACATTTTCTTCGATAAAGGAGAACCCGGCATTGGCTAAAATTTCCCCATCCTTATATCCGGCACAGGCACCGATCTGTGGGACGCCGGATGTCTGGGCAATTGATTCAAACATATAAAAACTCAAAACCAATATCTTCAATCCAACGCTGATTTTATTTATGCTGAAACTGGAAATAATCGAATTCATGGGATAGGGGTTTTTTTAGCCTAGGAAATTGAAATTATAATTTGAAGAAAAAAAGGAGATTTTCAATCCAAAAAGGAAATTATCGAAAAGAGAATGGGATGAAAGTGAATTATTGATCAAAATTATTTGGTTTCTAAACAGTCAAAAAAATTGAGGTAGGGTTCAGAAATTCCATTTCAAAATCAAAATTCTGAAAAATCACTTCTTAAACTGCTTCCTATAGGCTTGCGGAGAAATGTTTTTTTCCTTTTTGAAAATTCGGTTAAAATGAGTCGCATGTTCAAATCCCGTCAGGAAAGCTATTTCGGATACATTGCTATCCGTACTGACCAGATACCTTGTTGCATTTTCAATCCGGAGTTTATTAAGGTAGGTTATCAATGTATGTCCTGTCCCCTGCTTAAACCAACGGCAAAAATAAGTCGGTGTCATATGCATCAATTCGGCTACTTCACCAAGCAATATCTGTTTTTGTGAATTTTCGTGAAGAAA
>NZ_CDSBKL010000551.1:0-2188 GCF_977115555.1 Aquiflexum sp. | reverse complement strand
CACCTGTTAAATGGAAATTGATTTAAAAACGACTCTCAAAAAACGTAAAGCGTCATTGACTCAATTATCTAATCTGTATAATTGTTCTAAAAAAAAGCACCAAAAATGAAGATCATTTTTAGTGCTCATATATTATAAACTTATAGAGTGGTTTCGATTAATTGGGTTTTTTGTTTCATTCTCATTACAGTTGATATAAAAAACCAAGCTGTAACTATTTCAAAGAATCTTACCCATATAAGGCTCTTTTATTGAAGTCCGTTTTCAATGATATACCACATCGAAAAAACATGAACAATACTAATTAAAAGATTGGCGTAGGGCACCGGATTCTTCTTGTCCTTGACTGCGACTAAGGTCAACAGTTTATAAACTATCTGCATTGGGAAAAGAACAAATGCTACTTTATAGAAATAGGTTTGGTCAACCAATCCAATTGTACTTAAAATGGCAATAGACAAATAAAGACATGACAGAATCTGCCTGGCTGCAGTATTTTCCCCAAATACTTTTGTAATCCGTGGGCCCAAGTTGAAGAAAAGTAGCGTGCCCATCATGCCTGCTACAAGGATATTGATGATGTAAGAAATTATTACGATTAACATTTTTTTTTTAATTAATTAGAGTTATTGAGATTGTTTTCTTGCCTTCACTGACTTTTACCTTGCATTCTTCGTAATCGGGTGGACCGATTGTTGGCTTGATGTTATTGCTAAAACCATATGGTTCTTTTGGGGCTCCATAAAAGTGCCTGTCCATTTTACCATTGCTGTTGAGGTCTTGGTAAGTCGAAACCGCATATTCCCCGGCAGGCAAATCAAAAAGAATCAACGCTTTGTCTCCGGTTACTTTGATTGATTTGGATTGGATAGGTTCCTTTAAAAAGCCTTTTTCAGCAAACACACTTACCATAATCTTGGTATTGGGTTTCGTATCAAATCCCAAAATTTCAACCTGAAGGTTGTCTTGGGCTTTGGTATTATCAGGAATGGCAATCCCAAAAAGGGAAAACACCAAGGCAATAGAAATCAGAAATTTTAACATGGTTTGACAAGATTCAATTTTTTGTTATGCCGCAAAATTAATGAGGCAGAAAAAAGTCACACTTATCAAATGATAAGTTCACTGTTTCTTAATCCGGTTTTTTCGAATACGGCTTAAAGAAACATCTGTGATACCTATAAATCCGGCAATATCCTTCAAAGCGAAGTGCTGAAAAACTTCCGGTCTGTTTTGTTCAAGGTACTCATACCGCTCGATTGCGTTACAATTCAAAAGTAGTTTTCGTAATTGAAATTCTTGAACAAAAATCCTCTCGGCCATTTTCCTCCCGACGGTGTCGAAAATGTGGTATCTCTGACAAAGTCCCTCCAAAGAGGGATAATCAATTTCTATAACTTCGCATTCTTCAACAGCTTTAAAAGTAATGTCTGAGGCATTGCCTGAGACCCAACAGTAATAATTTGTAAAAAGAGAATGCTTAGTAAAAAAGTAAGTGGTTCTCTCAACCCCTTCAATGGTTTCGTAAGCCTTAACGGCACCTTTATCAATAAACCATAGACTTTTACAGAATTTACCCTGCCCAAGAATATTTTCATCTTTTTGATAGGTCCTTTTTTTAGAAATCCCTGACAGGATATCCATATTTGAATCTGGGAAGTCTGCAACTACTGATTGAATTACTTGTTTTATCATAATAGGAAAATACCAATATTGTGTAATCTCGGGTTGTTGAATTATTCGAAAAAAGCTTATTCTATTTTCAGGGGATGCTTATTTTAGATATGTAACAATAACGGAATCCTAACAAGAACCTTCCAGTATCCATCGGACCTTTTCAAAACAGCTAAATTCTTGACCTCCATTTCTCCTTCAAATCTTTGCTTTTTGATAAAATCCCAATATTCCATAAAACGGATTTCTTTGAGGTCTTTGACGGCCAAAGTCATATGGGGATGATATGCCCGATCACTTAATTCTTCAACAAGGTTGAGGTTTGTTTTGCAAAATTTTGAAAGTCCAATTTGTAGGGAGGAGAGTGTCGGATTTTCCTTTACTTTGATGAAAATCACCCTTTTCCCGAACTTATCAAATCCTGAAAATTTAAGCTGAAAAGGCTGTTGTTCTTGACAAAAACCGGTAAGAAGATCTATCAGCTTGCTTTCCTTTGCCTCATTCCAGTCGAATG
>NZ_CDSBKL010000550.1:0-2188 GCF_977115555.1 Aquiflexum sp. | reverse complement strand
ATAAAATCCTCCGCATTGGCATGGGCAATTGCCGAGGCAAGTGTGGAAGAAATAGATCGAATCAATATCCTTCATGCTTCTTTTTTGGCGATGAGCCGGGCAGTAGAGCAGTTGAAAATTCAACCCCAACATTTACTGATTGATGGCAACAGATTTAAATCCCATCTTGATATACCTTTCACCTGCGTCATACAAGGTGATGGCAAATACGCGAGTATTGCTGCTTCTTCCATTTTGGCAAAAGTATACAGAGATGAAATGATGGAACGCTATGCTGAAGAATATCCCGGATATGGCTGGGAAAAAAATGTAGGTTACCCTACAAGGTTACATCGGGAGGGAATCATGAAATTAGGATTGACTCCTCTCCACAGGAAGTCCTTCAAGCATTTACCCGATCAGTTGGATTTTGACTTTTAAAAACGCATCAACATATAACCCTGCGGTACATACGTTGTGAGGGTTGTCAGCATCGACAAGGCAATTTCTGTACCTTCCCACACATCTGTTGTCTCCATGTTCCTTGCAATCAGCGATTGCCCACAGACATAAAATTCTACTCCTGCATCTTTTAACGCCTGAAAAACAGGCAAATTTGGATTATTAACCCCATTTCTTTTTTGATATTCCTCGTCGTTCAGGATGCTGAAAATCGCTCCTCCATGGACTGCAACCTTTACTTTGATATTTTCCTTTGGCACTCCCGCAATACCGTGAAGGTTTATCATGCGGGCGATATTGTCCACCATCCGGTTTATTTGCTTTGGATCATCAGCAGCTGAAACAAGGTCGATAATGATTTTATATTCCGCCTTAGGATCAGGCCTTTCTGTCGCTTCGGGGATTTCATATATTCCACCAAAACCTTTTACAATTGGAAATTGTGGTGTTTGGCAATATGCGGAAATTGACAATGCAACCAGGGAAAATGTGGCTAGGAACGTTTTTGTAGCTCTGAACATAATTTTGAAATGGTTAATTTTGAAAAAATACACAAAAAACCATCCCCCTCAAACTTCTATTTTTCGGATCACGTGCTTCTTTTTACCATTGATCGTTTCAATACCCAAAATGATATTTCTATAATCTTTCTAAGCGGGAAAAAATTGATCTCACCCCATCATAAAATTCTCCCCATGCCATTTAAGAACTTGGCGCCGGACTTTCTTCAGTTTTTCCTTGGGGCCTAGGTACAAAACGAGGGACACGTGACTGATAGAATTTATAAGCGGAATATTTAGAAGCGCTGATTTCTTCGCTGAAATTCGAGCTTCCCTGAAACAAAATCAACAGCAAAAGACAACCCACCACTGACCAATTGAGCCATTGCCCAGATGCAGCTACAGGGAATAAGTAAAAAGAAACCCAAAATCCCTGTTCCCCGAGGTAATTGGGATGCCTCGAAATAGCCCAAAGCCCTTTGTCCAAAAAACCCTTTGCAAAATCACCCCTCAACAACTTTCCTTCCCTTATTAGCTTCCACTTTTCTGTTTGATACTTCCATTGTTGCTCATCTGCGGCAGTTTCTAGGCCCAAGAAAAACAGGGCTACACCTGCTACAAGCATATCCCATATACCGATAGCGCCATCATCAAACTGCATCACTACGAGCATGGGTAGTGTAAACAACAAGATCAAAACATTTTGGTAGCCAGAAATGAAAAAGAGATTGAATAAAGTCCATTTCCATTTGGGCTGGAATTCAGGCTTTTTTCGCAATATCTCCCAACGGTAGTCCTCTTCCCCTTCCCAAAACTTCCATCGGTAAGCGCCTTTTCTGGCAAAATTATAAGTCAATCTTGCTCCCCAGGCACTCACAAGTACCGCAAGTAAAACCATCCTCGGTGAAAAATCACCGAAATAGGCCATTACCCAAGCATAGATAATCGGCAAAATACTCCAATACTTATCCACCTGACTGTTGTTGTTGGTAAGTTCACCTACCAAAAAACAATAGGCAACAGAAGCTCCACAAATTTTAATCAAGACCCAAAGTGCCTCCCACTCACGATCTCCCAAAGGAATTCCGAACAAATAAGTGAAAACAGGTACAACAAGTAGGGTGAAAATCAGAAGAATCGCCGTTTGGAGAATTTTCATAGAAAAGGATTTTCTTTTCAAAATAGGGAATAATTCAAAAAATAAAAAACGGAGTTCTGCGGCCAAATCAAATTGGAACAATAGATAC
>NZ_CDSBKL010000549.1:0-2198 GCF_977115555.1 Aquiflexum sp. | reverse complement strand
TGTAGCCTTCGATTCCGGGTTTTGACTTTTCTTGAACTGCGTAAAAAGCATTGTTCACCAAGTTCAGAATCACCCTTCCGATATCGGAAGCGACCACATTTACTTTTGGCAAGTTCGGATCAAGATCCAATTTAAAGTCAGCGTTAAAGCTCTTGTCTTTCGCCCGAAGCCCATGATAGGAAAGCCGTACAAACTCATCCGCCAAGGAGTTCAAGTCTGTCAGAGCCTTTTCGCCTTTGTTGGCCCTGCTATGCTCCAGCATTCCTTTAACAATAGCATCTGCACGCTTGCCATGGTGGTTGATTTTCTCGAGGTTTTGCTTGATATCCTCCAAAATCTCATCCTCGATTTCGTCCTCCTCCGTTTTTGGTCTTGTTTCTTGGCTCTTGCTTCTTGCTTCTTGTATCTCCTCCACTAGCTCGGCACTGACTTCTGAAAAATTATTCACAAAATTCAACGGATTCTGAATCTCATGGGCGATACCTGCTGTCAGCTCTCCAAGGGAGGCCATCTTTTCGGATTGGATCAGTTGGGCTTGGGTGGATTTGAGATTTTGGAGGGTGTTTTCCAGCACTGTTTTTTGCTGGTTTATTACTTCATTTTTTGAAGTTAAAAGTTGATTTTTTCTACGTGACCTTTTATAAAAAATGATCAGTAAAACCAGAATAAGTATGCTAAAAATGAAGAGAACAATATATGTAATGTTTTGAGCTTGCTTTTTTTGAATCTCTAAATCTTTAGTCTCTAATTCTAGGTTCTTCTTTTCAATGATATAGTCACTTTCCAGTTGGGTTAATTGATTTTCTTTGTCAATAGTATAGAGACTATCTTTTAAGGTATAGTACTTATTTAGATACTTTACCTGATCTTCGAACGACTTGCTTTCCTCGTATAGTGAAGCTAGATTTTTGTAATTCTCCAAAAGTATTTCAGGAGATCCTGCTTCCACTCCATACTTTATACTGAGATTAAAATTCTCCAGCGCTGATTGATAATTTCCTAATTGAAAATAGGTCGAAGCTATATTGTTATAAAGTGCCCCAAGCGAGAAGGGATCATTTTTAGATAAATATATTTGCAAGGCTTTCTCAAACTGGACCAACGCTTCTTGGTTTTTATTCTGATGCTTTAGCGATAGCCCCAGGTTAGTGAGAGATGAGCCTATTTCATTTGAATCATTGATTTTTAAAGCAATCTCCAATGCCTTTTCCAATAAAATGACTGCAGAATCAAGTTTCCCTTGCTGATCATAAATTATCCCTTTTTTTGTGTAAAAGTTACTGATCTGCGAGCTGTCATTTTCTTTAATTACCAATTGTTCCGCTTTATTCAAGTATTCAGTCTGCTTAGAAACATCTTCATTGCTGGTATATAAGTTCACAATGGAAAAGTAGGTGTTAACCAGGCGCCAGTTATCATTCAGGCTCTCATAGATCCGAGCGGATTTTAAATAATTATCTAAGGCATCAGGAAATTCTATTAAAAGGCGAAAGGTGTATCCCTTAGCAAAATGAATGTTGGCAATTTGCAAACTATCATTAGCATTGACAGCGGCCTTCAACCCGGCATCAAAATATTCCAAAGCTTTTTTTTGATTAACATTTTGATAGTAGTAGCCTAACTGCTTATTAAGGTAAATTTTAGCACTGTCTGTCGAGGCAGTTTCTAGGTCATTCATTAATTGTAATACTCGCTCGTTTTGTCCAAATGACTGAAAGTTTACGATTAGAGATAAAACAAGTAATAACCGTAATAATTTAGTTCTATACCACATATCTCTTTCAGTTTCCTTGTATGTTTTTCTAAAAAGTATCGATTCTTTTACCTCTACTTTTCCATTAAAAGGATTTCGGAAGGTTTGGACGGCGGGTATTGATCTTTCACAGACTGAATTCCGCTTATCAATCAAGGGTTTGGAACTTTCAATTTCTGTACCTAATCGAGCCGTGCTATTCATTTGTTTTTTTAATCAAGTGATAAAAACAGGGTTATTTCTGTTCCTTCGCCTAGGGTGCTTTGGACACGAAAATCTCCCCCATGCGCCTTCACGATATCATAAGATAAGGATAATCCCAATCCTGTTCCTTGTCCGGTTGGCTTGGTGGTGAAGAAAGGCTGGAATATCTTTTCTTTGATGTGATCAGGAATGCCGTTTCCGTTGTCTTGGACAGAAAGCTCAATTCCATTTTCAGTTTTCT
>NZ_CDSBKL010000548.1:0-2201 GCF_977115555.1 Aquiflexum sp. | reverse complement strand
CCTTTGGGTGAATTCCCCCGGCTTGGCCGGCCTTGCACCCTTGCGGATCAACAATTTGATAACTTGATTGACGATATAGGAAGAACCATGCGTGGAAATTTCCACGACGTTTTCTTTCGTAAAGGACTTGGGGGCTACAAAAATGGACACCAAAACCTCATCTATGATTTTTTCCCCATCCCTAATTGTTCCGAAATGGATGGTATGTGAGGCCTGCTTTTCAAGGTCTTTCCCCTTAAAAACCTCATTGGTGATTTTGATCGCATCATTGCCGGAAAGACGGATGACGGCTATGGCGCCGACTCCCTGGGGCGTGGCAAGAGCGACGATGGTATCATTTTTTTCGTGGAGGGAAAAGGACATATTTACTTCCCGAAAGTATTGAGAAGATCATCTATTCCAGCAAGAAAAGGCACCGGTTCCCTGTAGCCGGGATATTGGGCAATGTTTTCCATCAAAGCATCCATGATGACAAAGTTGGGGTAGGAACTGACCCGCATGGCCCTTGCCATGGTAGCTTCGGAATATTCCTTGCCTTTGAAATTGAATTTTCTTTTGCTGTTCTCTGCATTCATTTTGACGGCGTAGAAATTCTCATTGATGAATGCGATTACTTCTGGATCGGTGAAAGTGTCCTTGTCCATTTTCTTGCACCAGCCACACCAGTCAGTGTAGACATCTACAAATATCATTTTGGGATTTTCAGCGGTTTTTGCTGCAGCTTCTTCGAAAGTCAGCCAAGTGATTTTATCCTGAGCTGTTGCAATTTGGAAGCTGATGAGGGTGATCAGTATAGCGCCAAACAGTTTTTTCATATTTTGTTCAATCATATTTTACTCAAATTTAACGACTTGCTTTGGTTTGAAGTTCAATTTCCTTGATTAAAAATTAGTACAAAGTATCAAGAACAAAGTACCAAGTACCATGACTACCCATCCCTACAACCTTTCTCAACCTGACAACAATTACAACCACTACAACAATTACAACCACTACAACAACTACAACCAATTAACAATAGGCTTCGCAATAAACCCGGCAACAATGACAACGCGAAGCAGACAACAATTACAACAACTACAACCAATACAACAAATACAACCTTTTACACCATCACCAATATATTCCCCGCCACATCTTTAGACATGAAAATAGATTTCTTGTTGTCCACGAGGATTTCTACCGAACCGTCAAATTCTGTTTTGTCCAAGACCTTGATTCTTGCACCGATATAGGCACCCACTTTATCAAGGTATCTGAGGAAAGCAGGACTGCTGTCTTTTACTGCCACGATCTGTCCCGTTGACCCTAAGTCAAGTTCATTGAGCGGAAGTCGGGGTCTTGCACGAACATCTCCATATTCATCGGGGATAGGGTCACCATGAGGATCGAATTTTGGAAAACCCAAATACTCATCAAGTCTTTGGATCAAAACCCTTGACTTGACATGGGACAATTCGTCGGCAACTTCCTCCACCTCATCCCAAGAGAATTTCAATTTCTCTACCAGAAATACCTCCCAAAGTCTGTGCTTCCGGATGGTTTGGAGAGCCAGTTTTTTTCCTTCTTCAGTAATGTGGAGCCCGTAATATTTCCGGTACTCGATCACTTCTTTTTCGCCCAGTTTGCGCAGCATGTCCGAAACAGAGGCAGGCTTTGTTTTCATGGCGGCAGACACATCATTGGTCGACACGCCTTTCTTGCCGCCTTCCGATAGGTGGTAGATGGCTTTCAAATAATTCTCTTCGGCAGAGGTGAGGGTAATCATAGTTTCTTGGATTCAAATCCAAAGATAGAGATTTAGACTGACCTTAAAAATAATTTTAGAGAGACTAAACCGTATGTGGATAACCCGGTTTACATTGTGATCAGAGATTTAGGTAAGTCAAAATATTGGATTAGACATGTATAAATATTGTCATATATCATTGATAAACAATAAAATAGAGTCCTATATAATTTAATGACCTAGCCCAAATTCCTTTGTTTTGATAGTTTCCTGAATAGGCAAATGGGTTTCCAAAATAAACCAAAAGTGGATAACTTTTTGGGATACTTCCGGATAAAAGGGAATGGTTTGGAGGTTTTCTAAAAGGATTAAAAAAGATCAGAAAGGAATTATACAGACTCATTCAGAGCGGACGCAAGCTTTAATCCGTCCAAATCGTCCTCCTTTAATCTAATGAAGATAAAATGCTTTA
>NZ_CDSBKL010000547.1:0-2204 GCF_977115555.1 Aquiflexum sp. | reverse complement strand
AGAAAGGATTTATCCAATTGGAGTATGAGGCAGGGACATCCATCCATTTCAGCCACATCAATTATGGAAAATGGACCTTGGATGAAGGCTCGCTTCTGAAAGTATTGGAAAAAGGAGTTCTCCTTCGTCAAGAAAATATCCTCAATCTCCAGCCAGTTTCTGTCATTTCTTTAAAAATGATGGATGAAAAGGACCAAAAAATTCTGATTTCAGATCAGGAAAGGCTTCACCATGATGCAGGGGCCATCCTCAATCTCAATCCGGTAGTTTCTTCCATCAGAAAAAGCGGCGCTTTTGCTTTTGACCCTGTCATGCGTGGATTCAAATACGATCAACTCAACATAGTCATTGATGGATTGCAGTCTGCTAATGCTGCCTGTCCCAATAGAATGGATCCTCCGACTTCTCAAATTGCACTTAACAGAATCAAACAGATTGAAATCCTTAAAGGGCCACATGCCCTTAGATACGGTATCGGATTGGGAGGTACGATCAACTTCATTCAGGAAGATCCTTTTTTCTCTTCCCAAGGTGGTGTAAACGGAAGGTTTTCGACCATGTATGAATCCAATGGAAATGTATTAAGAAACGAAGGAAGGGTCGGTTTCAACGGTCAAAATTATGATATCGGGTTGCTTGGTTCCTGGTCGAAAGGAACTGATTACGTTGACGGAGATGGGAATATTATTCCAGCAAACTTCCAAAGAGGAACTGTCGGGATGTTTGGGGATTTTAGGATTTCCAAATCTGACCTGATTCAGGTAACGGTCAACAGGAATTTTGCGAGAGATGTGGATTTCCCGACGTTGGCGATGGACCTAAGGTCAGACGATACATGGATGGGGAGTCTGCGGCATACCCGAAGCTTTCAAGGTAGAAAACTGCAAAAATGGAATACATCGGGATATTTTACTTTTGTCGATCATTTGATGGATAACGGGTTGAGAGAACTCAATCCCCGCATGATGAATGCAAAAACCCCAGCCAACACCCAAAACCTTGGAGCAAGAACAGAAGGACTTTGGCAATTGGGAAAGGCAAAATTATACGCAGGAGCGGATTTCAGGTCAGAAGCTGCCCAAGGAACCAGAGAAAGAGAGTTTTTGATGGGGCCGAATGCGGGAAAAACTATCTACGATAAAGTGTGGCAGGATTCCCGGATAACAAAGTCAGGCGCTTTTGCCTCTTTTCATGCGCCGGTAGGCAATTATGTGGTCAGTTTGGCAGGAAGGTTGGATGTAAACAATGCCCAGGCCTCGGATAATGCTGAGGAATTTGTTCAGGTTAATCCCACCCAATCCATCACCCAACTTAATCCCGGGATCTCTGCAGGAATCAAGCGTGATTTGGGAAAAAATTTCAATGCCGGGCTGTGGTTGGCAAATGTCAGGCGTAGTGGCAGCATCACCGAGCGGTTTATCAATTATTTCCCTGTGGGAGTTGATCCTTATGAAATGCTTGGAAATCCTGATTTGGCACCGGAAACCAACAACCAAGTCGATTTGGTTTTTGGATTTAGCAAATCAAAAATTACAGCCGAGGTAAACTTGTTTGCGGCTTACCTCAATAATTATATCACTGCCGAAAAAACCGAACTGAAACCAAGAATCCCCACAAGTCCGGGAGTCAGGCAATATGTCAATATTGACCGTGCAGTCAAAACCGGGTTTGAGGCGGCATTCAGTCAGGCATTATTTTATGGAATTAGTCATCAATTGATGGTGGCATATACCTATGGGCAAAATCTGGTGATTTCTGAGGCTTTACCGGAGATCGCCCCGATGGATATCAGGTATTCTATATTAGGCAGACACTTAGACAATAAGCTGCATTCTGCGATCAGGCTTCGATATGTCGCAGACCAAAACCGTGTTTCCGGAAGCTTTAGTGAAAAGGCAAGTCCAAGGTTTACGCTTTTGGACATTGATGTCAGTTATGCTGTTTCTTCGCTTATTGCAATCAAGGGTGGCGCACAAAACTTATTGAATGAAACTTACTATGAGCATTTGAACAGACCGATTGCCGCAACAGGTACCCCGCTTTTTGCTCCGGGAAGAAATTTCTTCCTTATGTTAAGTTTCAAATTTCCTTGATACATAGTGTTGATTGTTGTTTGGTTTGGAAAGCCGGTTCTTGTAAGAATCGGTTTTTTTATTTCAAATTTTTCTAAAAGAACAAAAAGTATAATGTTGCTTTGCGCCACC
>NZ_CDSBKL010000546.1:0-2239 GCF_977115555.1 Aquiflexum sp. | reverse complement strand
TAAGAACCTCAAACGGTTAGGAACGGCAAATATTTTTTTATGTAATACATTTTATGCCTATTGTATTTTTTCCTTGAAATATTTCAATTTTTTGAGGGTTTTGGAGCTTGTTTTTTTATTTTTTTTAATTCTATATTTAAATCTCTTATCACCCAAAAGATTGAATAAAATGAAGAATATCCTAATCATCGAGGACGATAGACTTATATCTAGTCTATTGAACTTTAGGCTTAAAAAGGATGGCTACCATGTCACTACCGCTGAAGATGGATTGACTGGTATGGATGCGATAGATGCTTCCGAGCCTGACCTTATTATCACAGATGTGATGATTCCTTTCAAAACCGGTATCGAAATCATCAACCATGCGAAGAAGGTTTACCCAAAGGTCCCAATCATTGTTTTGAGTTCTCTTGGAGAGGAAGAAAGCACGGTTATGGAGGCTTTTAACCTAGGAGTTTCAGATTTTGTGCCAAAACCTTTTAATCCCAATGAGCTCGCAGTACGCGTTCGGAGATTAATTCAATAGCTAAATTGGATGAATGATTTGTGCAGGTGCCATTTATATAAGCTCAAAACCTTATTTTTGTTTTTGTTTTTTCCGCTTGGTTACCTTCATGCCCAAGACTCTTTAAGTTTCCAGCTAGAATCCAAATTATTCGAAGTTTCCAAAGATATCCCGGGACTGACTTATATTTTGGAAGTCAATGGAGACAATAATGATCTTCGGTTTCTTTCATTATACAAATCCGACGAAAGAGGTTTGTGGATTTCGGACACGCTTTCAAATTTTAAAAGTGCCGCTAGCCTTAGGGATTCGGTTTTTTCCAAGACTGGAACAAGAGGTGAGTTTACTTTTTTGATTTTTGGAAAGAAAGCTGAAAAGGAAGCGATACAGGAATTTTTGGATAACCTGATTCGTAATGAGCTTTTGGAAATAAGCGAATCTCCTCAGTTAAACGGTTTTGAGGAAGGCGAACTATTGGTAATGGCATCCAAAGTACCTTTTTCTCCTTATTATAAGTTGAAAACAAAAATCCTGAGTGACACCAGGATGTTGCTACTGGTAGCGACCGTATTTTTGTTCTTATTGGCATCTATTATTTTGGTTGGTATCATGTATGTGACCAAAGTGAAGAAAAGAAAAAAAGATTCTCTTACCTTGAAATATAAGGAGTTGAGTTTTGAGCCGATTTCCAATTTGCTTTTTGAGCATTCGCTAGAAGAATTGATGGCATTTGACAGCCAAAAATTTGAAAGTTTTTTTCAGCCGGACCTTTTGAAAAACAGCGTTTTTAAAAATGTAATAATCATGGAAATCATCGGCCTCAACAAAAACATGAAGGGTGATTTCAAGACAAAGCTGAAAACGATTTACCGGAAGCTCGGACTAGATGCACACTCTATCCAAAAACTTTCTTCCAAAAAATGGGATGTCATCACCTCCGGAATCGTCGAAATAAACGAAATGGACGTGGTGGAAGCAGTGGATAAGGTTACCAAATTTGCGAAATCAGAGAATTTTTATGTCCGATCCAATGCAGTTGCGACACTTTTGAACATATCAAATGACCCAGAATTGAAAGTCCTGGTAGATCAGGATTTTCCGCTGTCACGTTGGCAGCAAATGGTGTATTTCAGAATCATCAAATTCATCAACAACAGACAGGAAAAAGTCAAAGTTGAATTTCTTTTTGAATCCAGAAATGAGTCTGTGAGAGTGTTTGGATACAAACTCGTCAGATACCTTGGTCTTTTTGAATTACTTGAAATTCTTATCAATAAATACAAACATGCATCAATGGCTGAAAAACTTGAGATGATTAAATGTTTTGATGTATTCAGCTACCAAGATTCACTTGACCTTCTCCACAGAGACTTGTCGACAAGTGACAAAGCCTTGTTTTTAGGGGTTGTTTCAGTTCTTCAAAACATAGGCAATCCGATTTCAGAAGTTATTTTGCTTGATAAGCTGAAATCAGGTTTGGATTTCGAATCCAAAAAGGCAGTGATGAAAACACTGAATGCCCTCAGTCCCGAAGTTTTGGAGGAATGGTACAAGGGTTCCAGTGATGTTGAGATCCACCAAATTTTTGAACACCTTAGGGACCCTGTTTTGAGCAATGTATAATTTACTTTTGGACATATTGATTGAGGTTTTTGGGATACTGTTCCTTGTGTACAGTTTTTCGATTATTTCTTTTTACCTGATCATGACGGTTCTTTCCGCTCTGGAAAT
>NZ_CDSBKL010000545.1:0-2247 GCF_977115555.1 Aquiflexum sp. | reverse complement strand
GAAATGAGTTAGGTTGGGTTTTGGCTAATTTGATGGCTAATTGGGGAGATGGCTTTCCGCCAAAACAGGGATGGAAATTTTTTACCACAGATGAAATGGATGAACGCAGATTCAAAATGGTTGTAATTGTTGTCTGCTGCGCGTTGTCGGGTTCTCGGGTTGTCGGGTTGGGAAGGTTGTAATTGTTCTAGTGGTTTTAATTGTTGTTGGGAAATCAAGTCTTGTGTCTTGTGTCTAGCATCTTGTGTCTTTTTTGAATCAAGTCTAGCATCTTGTGTCTTGTGTCTTATGTCTTTTTAAGTAATTGGTCAACAGAAAAAATCATCCCCATCTCATAAAGACAGGGATGATTGGTCTAATGGTCAATTTTCTGTAACCTATACAGGTGCTTTTTTCTGCAGCTGAAGCCTGAGGGCATTCAGGTCCTTGGACATGGTCTGCATGGCGGCTTCCATCAGCTGGTACCTGGTCTGCACCTCATGGAGGTTTTGTTGCAGCGCCCTGAAGTCCTGCAAGAGGAACTTCAACAGGTAGGCAATGATCGTAAGCATCAGGGATATTACCCCTCCTGCGCCTGCAAGGTATTCTGCGGATTCAATCTCCATCGTTTCGGTTTTGAAAGTTTTACAACACTGTAGATCTCCAGCCATACCTCTTCCCCCTCTTCCATGCAATCCATCAACCTGTCGGTCAACTTCCTACATGCAAGCCGGGTAAATAAGGGTATGCTTTCTTTGAAACAGGTGATCGGGACAATGCAGTCCTTTACAGCTGATAACGATATGGCTCTGATTTCGATCCGCCTGCCATCCGCTTCAAAATACAGGTGCCAACCTTTGTCCTCGTCGTAGTCGCAAGCCAATCTGTACAGACCTTCCGGACAGAGCCTGTTTTCTGTTGAAATCGATGGTTCCAGGGTTTTGCAAAGCGGATTTCCGTTTAGGGAAACAGTACCCCTAGTCGAGTGCTTCCCGTACTCTCTTTTCAAAAGCAGTTTCATGGCCTTAGACTTTTTCCACGGTTACGATTGCCGCGGCATTGTGCTCCTCACTGTTGAAGGCGTAGTCTTGACCGTTGACCACCTGCAGGAATTCAATCCCGATGATAAACAGCTTGTTTGGTTCGGGTAAACCTGCTTTTGGGATGGTCACAGCAATTGCTCCTGAGAGTTCCTCCAAGGGAAGATTTGCTCCTGCCTCAAGAATGAAACTTTTGGTCCCTGCCTGGAAATCAAATGATGCTCCTGCTGCTATCATCTTGAAATGGGTTGCACCCAAGGGAATGGAAAGGAAATCAACCGGCATAAATGGGTCGATCGAAAACCCCCATTCTGTTGCCGTGTTGGTCAGGGTAATATCAGTCTTCACCGAGCCTGATAAGACAGCCTTGGAATTGATTTCAAAACCTTGGATCAGGTTCCATTCTCCTTCTGCCACAATCCGTTTCCCCCTGCCATTGACAGGATCTGTTCTGAGGACTTTCATCATCTCCCGGATCAATCTTGCGTGAAATTTGGAGTCTGCTATTCTAAGAACTGCAGGTCTGATTGTATCCTTGACCATTTTTACCGTCTTGGCATTTTCGGAAAACTCTTTCAGATTTTCCCTTGTCCGAGCGTACTTGGGATCGGTCATGATCCTGTCTTTGGAGACGCCTCCTTTTTCTCTGGCCATGTGGCCGTCTCTGGTTTTGTAGAAGGAGAATCCTCCTATGTTACCTTCGAGCTTGAATGCACTTGATTGCTTTGCCATTTTTGATTTGGTTTATGTGAAACATGCTCAAATGTGGGGAGCCGGCTGTTGGAATAAAAAACAATCTGCGGATCCTGCGGATTTTGCGGATTTTGCGGAAAAGTACCGTTTCTGCGGATTCTGCGGGTTTTGTAAAAGTCAACGGACCACAGTCGATAGTCCACAGCGGTATCCGTGTAGGTATTGAACTAGTCTTTAGCAGTACGCAGTGGCAGTGGGTTGTGGGCAGTGGGCAGTGATCAGTGGGCAGTGATCAGCTTGCAGTTGGTAAAGTCGATAGTCAAAAAAAAGTCCACAGTCCATTGTCCACAGTCCATGGTTGGATTGCGTGTAGGTAGTGGATGAGTAGTTAGAAGTGGGCAGTCTCAGTGATCAGTAGGCAGTCACATTAATCAGTGTTGTAGAAATTAATATTGGGGGTTTTAAATTGGGTATCGGGATTTTAATATTGGAAAAGTACAAGTGTAAAAAATATCGGAATAATGATATGGTTTCT
>NZ_CDSBKL010000544.1:0-2249 GCF_977115555.1 Aquiflexum sp. | reverse complement strand
ACAGGATGTTTCGGGGGAATTTGAATCAGGATGGTAATGTATTCTATATGAAGCCTACCATCCCGAACGGTGCTAAGTTTTTATATTTATTATTGTACCCCGTTTTTATTCATTGGCACTTTTATATTGGCTTATCACAAACTCAATCAGATTATCAACATTTTTATTGACCAAAACGTCCGGTGAAATACCACCTGGGTCAACAGGATTTTCAGGTAATCTACTTGAGCGGGTAGTCGGTACGGTAGCATACCAAAAGCCGGAAGGCGTAATTACAGGATTAAGGTTAGAGTAATCCAAAGCACCGCCTGTAGATTCATACCCATAGATGGTGGTTTTACTGCTCTGCTTGGCTTTCAATAAAAACTCTTCTGTGGCACTCGTGCATTTACCGTCAATAAGAATGCTCACTTTTCTTGGGAAATCCTTTATGACTTCAAGCTTAACAGTATCTGTCTCATTTTCACCAAAAAGCACAAAATTATTCGGGTTTGCTTTTCCTTTTTTTACCATTTCCCCGATTTGTTGTCTTGTTTCTTCCGGCAAATTCGGATTGTCAACATATTGCTCAAAAGGGAAATATTGTTTTCAGAGGTCCACAAAAAGGTACCATTGGTAATAATTGGATTGGTGTATAGGAAAGGTATTACATTGCTATAGGTATCATCCCCACCTCCTGAGTTTCCCCGCAAATCAATAATTAGGTGCTCGGTGATGTCAAGTTTAGATTTATTATTTTCAATTAAGGTATCTAAGTCTATCTTGTAATCAAGATTACCGGTTTTTATAGTGAGCAATGCTGTCCCTGAATCCGGGAAAACAAGCGAAGGATAATAATCTTTGTCATCATCTTCGTATAGTTCTTCAAACTTGGGGTTCTCTTCCAATACACCAAATGCGACATGACCATTGTCAAGGTAAGCGATTAATTCGCCAATAACCTCGTGGCATTTAATCACATCATTAATGGTAGTGGACCGGTCAATAAAAGACTGAAATTGCTTTTTATAATCCGGATGTGAAATCTTGAAGTCTTGAAAACCGCTATAGTCTTTTTTGTAGCGTTCTGCCAAAAACGCCACATCTGTTTTACAATCGCATTCTTGGGCTTTAACTGTAGTAAAAGAAAATCCTAAAAGAATTAAAATCAAATTTAGAGTTTTGAAGTGATCTCGATTCATATCTTTTGTTTCGTTATTTATGTTAGTATTCTCCTATGGTACAGCCATTGTATTTACCAAAAACTTGTTGAGATCTATCCAAATCGATTAAGTACCAAAAATAAGGTTGATGTTTTTCAATTACCTAAACTTAATCTCTTTGAGTTACATATCCAATCCTCCCTTCCGACTATTTATAGGATTATCTATTCCCTACGATTTCACCTTCAGCTTCATCATGATATCGGTCTGTGCGTCATTGCCTAAGAGGAAGATGTGCCTGTCAAACTCTACAAAACCGTTTTTCTTATAGAATTGGATGGCTCTTGGGTTATGTTCCCATACGCCTAGCCACACATAGTCGGCATGCTGTTGTTTGGCGATTTGGATGGCTTTGTCGAAAAGCATCTGCCCCACTTTTTTCCCATGGAATTCCTGCAGGACATAGATCCTTTCGATTTCCAGGGATTTGTCATCCTTTAACTCCGTCTGAGAGGGACCAAAATTCACTTTCAGGTAACCGATGACCTTTTCGCCCAAGATGGCAAAATAGAATTCAGAATGCGCATCATGGAGTTCGGTGCTTAGCTTCTCGGTAGAAAATCCTTCCGCCAAATAGGTGGTCATGTTTTCCTCGCTGTTGGATGCCGCAAATGTTTCAAGAAAAGTCTGCCTGCCGATCTGCTGCAATTGGGCGAGGTCTTCGGGGTAAACCCTTTTGAGGAGGATGTTTTCCATGTGATTAGGAGACTGTTTTTAATCCGATGATAGAACCGATTAAAGTGGTAATGAACAGCAGGCGCAGAAATGTCGCAGGTTCTTTGAATACCAAAATCCCCACAAGTACCGTCCCGACGGCACCGATTCCTGTCCATACGGCATAGGCTGTCCCGATCGGCAAGGTTTGGGTAGCTTTGACCAAAAGTCCCATGCTGATGCCAAGGGTAATCAAAAAACCCGCGTACCAAAAATACATGTCGTTTCCGGTAGCCACTTTAGCCTTACCCAGACAGAAGGCAAAAGCCACTTCAAACAGACCTGCGATAATCAAAATGATCCAATTCATTGTGGTTTATATTTTTTAATTGT
>NZ_CDSBKL010000543.1:0-2249 GCF_977115555.1 Aquiflexum sp. | reverse complement strand
CTTACATTTTTTAGTAAATAATTTTTATATATGAAATACAAAAAAGTATATTTGTAATACAAATTACTATCTATCTCTAATTTTATGAAAACTTTTTATACGTTCATATTCATATTTATGCTTTTGGCTTCAATGCAAGTCAGTCAAGCGCAGGTGACCTACACCTCCAGAGGATGTACACCAAGCGGAGGAAACCCATTTACTTCGGGATTATGTTGGACAAAAACCGGAACCTGCAATGCTTCTGCCTTTCCACCAACCTCAGGCACTATATCTTGTCAGGTTACCATAAATGTGGTTACAGAAATGACAGTTTCTAGTTTGAGCTTAGGAAGTAATGTCACTTTGAGAGTTAATACAGGTGGGAAGTTGACAATCACAGGTAATTTAAGCCAACAGGCAGAGCAATCGTCAATAGTAATTGTAAATGGGGGCGAAGTGGTAGTTCAAGGAAATTTGGTACTACTAAGCGGGAGATCAAATCCCAAAACTAAGATGAAAATTGACATCAGAAATGGTGGTTCTTTTGATGTCACAGGAGGACTAATGGATATTCAAAACGATGCAGAATTAACCATAGATGGGGATGGTGACCCATTGAGTATTTTAAATGTAAACTCATTCAATTTTGGACAAAGGTCAAAAGTAGATATTTTGTCAGGAGGCGCGTTCTTCGTTGAAGGGGATGTAGATTATCGTGGTAATAATTCCTCCATAAACATTTATGGATTTTTTAGGACTGCCGGAAGCGTATTGATAACTGGAGGGTCAGGCAATCAGTTGAATGCTTTTGGAAATGCTGAGGTAATCATCGAACAAAACCTGGATGTCAGAGGGACAAGCGATATTACTTTTGGAGGGACAAGTGAAACAGATATAGGAGGTGATATTTTGATTGCGGGTAATTCCAAAGTAATCGCAACTGACCAGGCAACAGTTTATGTCTGTGGAGGATTTCCAATTCCTTGTGATGGGAATAATTGCAGTACTCAGGAAATTATTCAGGGGTCGTTTTCAGAATCATGTCGTATCCTGCCTGTTGAGTTTTTGTATACAGAAGCTAAATCTTCTAATCCTGAAAGATACGTGAGCCTAACCTGGTCAACTGCAAAAGAAACCAACAACAGTCATTTTGAAATAGAAAGATCAGTAGATGGATTGAATAATTTCATCGTCATTGGAGAAGTTCAGGGGATGGGTTGGAAAGATACCGTGACTGAATATGATTTCTTGGACAGTGATCTTCCCTTGACAGGAGGAAGCTTTTTGTACAGGATAAAGCAAGTAGATTTTAACGGAAAACATACGTACAGCAGAGTTTTCTCAGTAAAAGTGATGAATATCCAATTCACAAAGGGAGTTTGGAGAGCCTATCCCAATCCTACCAACGGACAGCAATTAAAAGTCAACTTATTGGATAAATCCCAATATGACCATGAGCCAATTTCCATAAGAATTATCCATCCAAGCTTTGTCTTCAATCCGATTACAGTAGAAACAGAATATGCTTTGAATGAATATTTATCACAAATCTTACCTTCCATTCCTTCCGGTGTTTTTGTGATAGAAATGGCTTGGGGTCAAAAAGTAGAACATATCAAGGTGATGAAATAGAAAAACCAAACTGGTGAAACCCCGGATTGATCAAAAATTTACAGAATAAATGAAAAGGCGAATCTGAAAAAGAGTAGCCTTTTCGGGTTTTCCACTCTAAAAATTAAGTATTATTGAATATTACTAAAATATTGAAGTGTATTTTTATCAAAATAAAAGGCATAAATGTATATTTGAAGAACAAATAAATACAGGTTAAAGCCTTTTTTATGACTAAATTTTTTCAGATATGTGTAATGTTAGTCATGCTTTCTTTAGCATCGGGATATTCTTATGGGCAGGTTATTTATACCACAAGTGGACTTTGTGCTCCAAATCAAGCCAATTATTTTGGAACACCACTTTGCTGGCTTGCGCCTGTGGGTACGTGTGTTCCTACGCCTGCTGCTCTCCCACCAGTTTCGGGTACTCCAGTCTGTCCTATAATCGTAGTGTTAAATCATGAAGTTAATTTGGTCACATTTAATTTTATAACAAATTATACTCTATTAGTAAATAGTGATGGTAAATTGAATATTACTAATAACATAACCCAAACAGCTCAAGCAGTTTCTAAATTGATAATCGATGGCGGACAGGTAAATGTTAGTGGTTCAGTTCTCATGACCAATGGAATCACATTAAATAATACGACC
>NZ_CDSBKL010000542.1:0-2271 GCF_977115555.1 Aquiflexum sp. | reverse complement strand
AAGAAATTTTACCGGGCCGGCGAGGCACTGCGCGAGGGAGGATTAAAATTTCTTGAACTTTTTGGTTACTTTTTGTTTCAAGACAAAAAGTGACACAAGGAAGAGACGTTAAGAAAATACCATAGGAAAGAAATTCAAAATGAATTGACTTCTCCACCTTCCCTGTTTTTGGGGTAAACCTTATACCACATTTTTCCTTTTCGCTCCCAAAAACCTACGACATCACATTTTCATTACCCCGGGCGGCGGTGCATGGGGATTTGTTGAAATATAAAAATCAGAGAAGCACCTTGCCCGGGGCTATTCTTATTCAGCCCGCTTCGGGGCTGTCGGTCCAAGAAGACCCGAGAATAATCCTGAAAATTGTTGAAGGTAAATTTTTTTCTCAGTATCCTTTTTTAGATTTAATCTAAATAGATATATTTGTGTCGGGGTTGCTTTTGATTAAACCCTTGATTTCAGGATTCAATGCAGCTATGATTTCATCACCGATTAATGTTATTGACAATGCCAAATTCCAAAAAACCTACATCCACCTGGGAAAAGACGAGAAAGTTTTTCAATGATATCCACCTTTGGGCTGGTCTTATCAGTGGGCTGGTTTTGGTAGTCGTTTGTTTTACAGGTACTGTTTATGTCTACAACACTGAAATCAGGGAATCAGCGGCAAAACATCTCTATCAGGTTTCGGCAGAAAATGGAGCAGCAAGAATAGGATTAAATTCCATTTTGGAAAGTACCTCAGAGCAGGTTGAAGGAAAAGTCATTTCTGTTTCCATCCCTTTTGAAGCCAATAGGTCTATACAGATCAATGTCAAAAAGGAGGGAGACCAAAGCCGTTCAGGTACAACCTATTTTGTGAATCCATATACAGGAGCAATTTTGGGAAATAATTCGGAACCGACCTGGGCGGATAATTTGATGAAGGACTTGTTCAGCCTTCACAGGTGGCTGATGTTGGACAGGATCGAGAAGCCTTTGATCGGAGAGCTGCCCAACAAGAATCTTGGGAGCTATATCACAGGTACAGCGACAATCCTATTTACCATTGGGGTGATTACTGGGATGATTATCTGGTTTCCAAAGAGAATTAGAAACTGGAAACAGGGATTGAAAATAAAAACCGGGAATTGGAAAAGAACTAACCACGACCTACATAATTCACTTGCTTTCTACTCGATCATTATTCTGTTTATGATGGGGGCTACAGGACCATTTTGGTCATTTCCATGGTACAGGGAGGCTTTACAGAAATCACTTGGAACTTACAAGGAACAGCCTTCAGATAACCGTTCAGGTAATGCAAGCACAAACACGGATGCAAGCCAAAACCAAACAGAGGCTTTAGTACCAATGGATCTTGAAAAAATTGTTCAGGTAGCAGAGACTGTCCTTGACTATGAGGGAAGTTACAGAATATCTTTTCCACAAAAACCTGAAGATCTGATTAGTGTAAGTAAGTATAAAGTTGGTTTTTTTGCTCCGGCAGCAGCTGACAAAATTCAACTGAGGGCTGATTTGGAAATTGATGAAGTCCAGATATTTAAGGATAAGCCCTTTAATGAAAGGATTGCTTCTTCGATCAAATCCATCCATATCGGGGATGTTTATGGGTCATTTTCCAAAATCCTTTACTTTTTAGCATGCTTGGTAGCTACCAGCCTTCCGTTTACAGGCACATTGATCTGGATCAATAAGATGAAGAAAAAGAAAAAATCTGTTAGGTCTATGCGGGAAGTTCTTGCTTGAACTTAGGTAGTTGCAAAATAGATTTGGGGTTGTTTCTTCAATGCCTTTCGTACATCATCTCCGGTTCGACGGCTTCCACGTTTCCTTTTTCATTGATTTCACTCAAGGTCAATGTCTTCAGTTCATTGATCAGGATCGGGTCGTACTTAGCCGATACACGGATATAATTTTCTGTAAAGCCATGCATTTTTCCGTCTTCTACATCTTCCTCGAATAGCACAGTGAAGGTTTTTCCGAGATTTTCTTGGTAAAATTTCCTCCTTTTCTTTTCAGAAAGGATCCTGAGCATTTTGGATCGCTCATTTCTTATTCTGATCGGAACGATACCGTCCAACTCTACCGCCCGTGTGTTTGCCCTTTCTGAGTAGGTGAAAACATGCAGGTAAGAAATATCTAGTTCATTCAAAAAATTGTAGGTTTCCAAAAACAATTCGTCCGTTTCTCCCGGAAACCCTACTATTACATCTACGCCGATACAGCAATGCGGCATCAGGGATTTGATTTTGGAAATCCTGTCTTCAT
>NZ_CDSBKL010000541.1:0-2278 GCF_977115555.1 Aquiflexum sp. | reverse complement strand
AATTGGATAAATCCTTTCCCGCAAGAAAGGCCCTTTTGGGAGGCATAATGTTAAATGAGACCAATGATCGGTTATTGAGTTTGCTGATCAAGAACCTGAAATTTTTTAAGGTTTTGGGAAAATGAACTGCTGATGGACAAGGCAAGAAAAAGCATTGCCAACAAAATGGATTTTTGGAATGGTAGGTAAGATTTCATGATTGATAATTCTTTTTGGTAGAGGTTTTTGGACAGGAAAATCCAAGCTAAATCTGCTATGGGGCAGTTTTAGCTGATGACCGCACCGTAAAATGCTTTCCTGCTAAAGCGTTGCTTCTTGGGAAAAGAATTTTTTGAATTGCGGTTGAAAAAAAATCAGGAAATCAACTTTGCGGTGGATGAAAAAAATCATAAGCGTTCGGAAGCATATTTTTATTTTCATCCAAATCTCCAAAAACCGGATCAATAGAGGTCCAAACAGGTATAATATTAAAAGCAGTGATAGGCATGGCATAAATCAGCAACAATCCCTCAAAGGCAAATTCCTGTTGGTTTTCTTCTTGGTCCTGAGCCTGATCGAGTCTTCTGCCTAATTCACACTTTCCGTTACACTCGAGTTCAGGCTGGTCCTGATTGATGCAAAAAAGCGCAGTGATTTCTTTCCTATTCAAGTGGAAATCTGCCTGAATCACCGAATACATCATGCCGTTGAGCACGATGATCAGGGATAGAAAGATATGTAGGCTACTTTTCAACATGACAAGGCAATTTGTACTTATAATCTAATTCAGTGCGTGATTTTGGTCACAGGTTTTAGGTTTACTTAAACTTCCTCTTGCTTAATTTTTAACTTCTTGCTGTACCCAATGCTCTTTGGCTTAAAATCATTTTGATTAATGTGATCATCGCCATGAGAATAAACATTCCCAAAATGGTCCATCCATTGATCATTCCAAAGAAAGTCCTCCACTCGGGTAAACCTATCAGACTGACTAGGATTCTTCCCAATAAACTCACTTGGAAAACTATCCATCCTACCCAAAGAATAGGATGATAGGGAGTATGCCTTATATTCAAGACCATCGGAAGTATGATTGGTGCATGAGCCCATATCATCGAAAATGCAAATCCCAAAAAGAAAGTATGGATGTACAAGTCGTAATACAGGGCATGCGGCTCAAGGAAACAAAGCATAATCCCGTGTAATGTCAACCAAACATACCCTACCCGAAGGCCAATGCCTATGTATTTGAACTGATCTTCTTTTTTGGAAGCGATCTTGGCCATGTCGTAATGGAGTAGCCAAAATGAAATCATAATGGCACAAGTACCCATAAGCCAATTGCCATACCGATGAAATGGAATCCATATCCCGATAAAAAACAGGGTCAACAACAGCAATAATCCACTTTTTGCAAGCTTGGGCGTGGGAAGGAATTTGCTCAATTCCAGCCTCTCTCCTACTATAGTAAACAAAATAAACCCAATCCACCAGGGAACAGCCGCAGGCACAAATCCTGAATAAAGCAGCATGAAATTTCCCGACATACAAAGTACAGCCCCCATCGTCATCACAAACTGGTAGATAACCGGATGCCTGAGGGATTGGAGATACATTATGGCCATCAAACCGAGGCTAGCCACAAATAAAAGGCTGTGGCCAAAAGCGGGCCATCCCGGTACCAACAACAAAACCGGGATGGAAAGCCCACTAATGAGGGGAATAAGCAACCATATTCTTTTTTTCATGACCATTGACCGCTCCAAAGAAATCAACGTACCCAAAAACCCTCCTACCATCAATATCCCGTGGTTAGCCGCAGTGCCAGGGACCATCATCCCGAGGTACCCAATCCTGACCAATCCTCCCGCGACACCCATGATAAGTGCCAACACAATAAGAGGAAAAAGGTAAAGGGGTTTGAGGAGTTGCATGGCGGTGTACTATTGATGGTAGGTTTTGGGTTTTTCTTGGTCAATTTGTCCAATAAATCATGTTGGTTTCTGTTTAGGAAAGGTCTTTGACGATGGCCTCTGCCATATAATCCAAAACCAGTTCCGGGTTGATATGCTGCTTACCGCAGACTTCCCGCAGGGTCTTTTCCATACAGTTGTCATAATCAATTCCAAGCTTTTTGAATACGCCAATCGCCCTTAAGTCAGTCCTGACTATCTCCTCCATTTTAAATTCCTTGAAATTTTTCATATGTAAACGGTTTATTAAAAGATATAAATATCCTTTATTATTTGAAAATGAAGGGAGCTTCTGCTCCCCATATTGCTTTACAAATGTAAAAGAA
>NZ_CDSBKL010000540.1:0-2281 GCF_977115555.1 Aquiflexum sp. | reverse complement strand
ATTGAGCTTTCTGTCCAAGACAACGGAAACGGCATTCCCGATGCTATCATAGAAAAGATCTTCCAGCCTTTCTTTACCACCAAACCGACAGGATCTGGGACAGGACTTGGATTATCACTATCTTATGATATTGTAAAGGCGCATGGGGGGGACTTGAAAGTATGGAGTGAGGAGGGGAGGGGATCTAAATTTTCTATCCAATTAACTAGTTCATAAACACTTGATTTCTTTTTTCCGACATATCCGCCAAAAACTCCTCTCCCAAAACCGGGTGACCCGATACTTGGCCTATTCCGTGGGGGAAATTTTTCTAGTGGTCATCGGAATCCTAATCGCCTTGCAGGTCAACAACTGGAATGAAGAAAAAAAGGACCGAGCCTATGAATTGAAAATGCTTAAAGAGGTTAAAGAGGCATTGGAAACTGATATCCTGGATTCCGAAAGGAATATTGACAGAGTCCGGAGACTCGATTCTGCGGCGGCACATATTATTCAGCTTGCTATTCAAAAACACCCATTTCTGGACACACTTTATCTGAATGGTATTTCAAGGTGGTACCTATTGAGAACTGGGATCAATTACAATAGAAATTCAGGCCCTTATGAGGCCATAAAATCCTCCGGGCTGGACAAAATCTCCAATGACAGCCTCCGAAAGCAATTGGTGAATTACTTCGATTTTAGAGTATTTCAGCAAATCCGATTCATAGAATGGATCAATCGGGACTATGAATCCGATGTAGACCGACTAGAGTCATTTTTGGGAGACCCTGAAATTGAGGAGGTAAACGGAAAAACCATTTTCGTACGGAAGTTCCCGGAAGACTTACTTCTCCGAAAAGACTTTTTATTACTTCTGGAGAATACCAAAACCCGGGCTGAAATGAATCTAACCTACCTCAAAAACTACTCCGAGGAAATGCGAAGGTTATCACAAGTAATTACCAAAGAACTGAACAGATGAAGAAAGCAGGAATCCTCATAATCTTTCTATTCGCGTTTGAGATGGTTCAAGCTCAGGAGAAAGACTATCAGGTTATTTCCTACCATCAATTTTTGGAATTAATCCAAGCAGAAGAAGACTCAGTTTTTTCACTTTCCAATACGATTGTTCAGTACCACGAAGCCACAGACTCTCTTTTTGTGGTGTATTTTGTTAATACGGATTCCGTTTTTTCGCTTTCCAAAATCCCAGAAATCAGGATCTCCAAAGCAGTCCATCTGAAGGATGTCCATTTAATTTCCGATAATAGAAACGATGGCGTGCAACTTGATGGAAAAATATATTCCAAGATAGAGGGGGTGCTGTTCAATTGGATTTTTGAAAAAGAGGTTCGGCTAGAAAAATGCAAGGAATTGGCTATTTACAACTCCACTTTTGAAGGTAATGCTTCTTTTCTGAACGAGAATCTCTCAAAAGATCAACCCAAAATCCTTCCCAATAGAATTTTCCAATCCATTGATATTTCCAACAATATTTTCAAGGAAAGAATGATTGCCAGATCTTCATGGGAAGGAGAAGACAGTCCTAACTACCTGTTTATCAAAAACAATACATTTTTGGATAAGGATCCCGCAAGGATATTTTCTACTATTTTGGACTTTTCAAATTATGAATGGGTCTCAGTACAAAACAATCAGTTTCTTACCCAAACAGGAACAACCTTAAATTTTGATCGGATTGAGTGGATTCAAATCCAAGAAAACGATTTTGCAGTAAACTCAATGATTGACATTAAGAATCAAAGGGGCCTAAATAGACTACAATTTGATCAAAATCAATTCAAGAAATATGTTTTGCTTCAAATTGACCAATTGAATGGAAATATTGATTGGGACCAGTTTCAAGGAAAGGTAATTGCCGATGAAGGGTTCGGGCCTACCATTACCCGGATTTATACTGAAAACCGAGGAATACAAAGTGTAGATATCTTCTCAGATAGCTTTTACAATGAATATATCAATTCAATTCGATTCCAGGATAGTGAGGCCTATATCGGAGAAATGGCCTTTAGGGGCAAATTCTATCAACACTATAAAGCAAAATTTGATACTGAAAAGGCCAATGCAGTTTTTGTGGATAGGAAAAACCTTGAAACCGATCGCATGGCATTTCTCTTTCAGCAAAATCCATCCTTCAAATCTTACTTTACATGGAAGGTTAACCAGTTTTTGAAAATCTTCTCCGCCTATGGAACAGAGCCGGCAAGAGCCATCATCTTTTCTGTGTATGTGATTCTTGCCTTCGCTTTGATCTACCTGTTCTTCCCCAATTCCTGGG
>NZ_CDSBKL010000539.1:0-2292 GCF_977115555.1 Aquiflexum sp. | reverse complement strand
CAATATTCTGTCCAAAGACCCACCTTTTCACCAAAGTGGTATTCACCGACGACTCCCACCTGACCATCTTCATGGAAGTGAAAAAAATTACCCTCCATCAAGTCATATTCTATAGGAATCAACTTTTCAATTTTTTTATCTTCTCTATTATAATAAGTCACTTTAGAGTCTTTTGGCCAACCTTCTGAGTAATGTAATTTATCCTGTAGGACTGTCTTTATGTCAAAGGTAAGCCAGGTTCCATGCTTGGTTCCAAAGAAAAAATAACCTTTTTCTACCAACACTTCTCCAATTTCTCTTTCATAGGGTCCATGGAGTAGGTATCCTCTTGCCGGATCAAAATCTTTGGACCTGATTACTTTGTCTTTTGAATCAATCCAGTAAATATCCCTGATGTAAGGATCAACAGGTCGGTTTTGGGTGGTATAGTTGTAAATCTGATATTGAGTCTGGTCCCGGACATTTTGTCGGACATATCCTTTCTTTGTCTTTTCTCCAAAATAGATGTTCTTTTTTACCTTCTTTTTCTCTTCCTTCTTTTTTTCTGTTTTGGTATTGTCATCAAAAAGTAACAAAGGAGCAGCTGTGGGCAAAAACCTATCAGAGACCACGCCCGATGAATCCGGATCTGTGGTTTCAGACTTTTTTTCCTTTTGTGCATTCACTTGACCCGATAAAAGGAAAATGGTAAAAATAAATAAATGCCTATTTTTCATGTATTTCTCAAACGATTTGTCGGGTGACATTATTTTATTGTAAAAGTATAGAATACTTGCCAAATCCACAGTTAAGTTTAGAATTAATCATTGTTATCCGTATTTTTGCCCCAATTTAAAAATAACAACCAAGAAAAATGAATTCTATATTATCCGATCGCATCATCCAGATGGAAGAATCGGCCACATTGGCCATGGCAAAGAAAGCAAGGGAACTTAAAGCCCTGGGGAAGGACATCATCAGCCTGAGTTTGGGTGAGCCGGATTTTAAAACTCCAAAACACATCCAAGAAGCAGCCAAAGCGGCTATTGATGAAGGAAAATACTTTGCGTATTCGCCAGTGGCAGGGTATCAGGACCTTAGAGAGGCAATTGCCAAAAAATTGAGAGATGAAAACCAAATCTCTCAGGCGAAGGCAGAAAATATTGTAGTATCTACCGGTGCCAAGCATTCAATCGCCAATGTATTCATGTGCATGATCAATGAAGGCGATGAAGTGGTTATTTTTTCTCCTTATTGGGTGAGCTATGCCGAGATCATCAAGTTGGCGGGAGGAGTTCCTATATTGATTGAAGGTAATCTTGAAAATAACTTCAAAGCAACTGCCGCTCAGCTTGAAGCTGCGTTGACTGATAAAACGAAAGCAGTAATTTATTCATCACCATGTAATCCTACAGGGTCTGTTTTTAGCAAAGAAGAGCTGGAAGCCATAGCTGAAGTGGTAAAAAAGAGAGAAAATCTCTTTGTGATTGCAGATGAGATTTATGAATTGATCAACTTCCAAGGAAAAAATTATAGCATCGCATCTTTTCCCGGAATGTTTGAAAGAACCATTACTGTCAATGGCTTCTCAAAAGGATACGCCATGACGGGATGGAGAGTCGGATATATATGCGCACCTCTCTTCATGGCCAAAGCATGTGAAAAAATGCAGGGACAGTTTACCTCCGGAAATACCGGTATTGCCCAAAGAGCTGCATTGGCGGCCATTTCGGGTGATCAAGAGCCCTCCAAAGAAATGGAGAAAGCGTATTTGAGAAGAAGAGATTTGGTTTTGGGATTAATCAAAAATATCCCTGGAATCAAAACCCACATTCCTGAAGGTGCATTTTACTTCTTTCCTGATATTTCCGAATTCTTTGGTAAATCAGCCGAAGGCCACACCATCCAAACAGCTGATGATTTCTGTTTGTATATCCTGGAAAAGGCCAATGTTTCTTTGGTAACAGGGGAAGCATTCGGTGCTCCAAATTGTATCCGCTTGTCTTACGCCGCCTCAGATGAAGAGTTGGTAGAAGCCTTGAAAAGAATGAAAGAAGCTTTGGCTTTATTGAAATAGAGATTCATTAACCCTTTCAAATCAGCCCTGAGGTCTACAACTCAGAGTTTTTTTATGCATTCATCGGAAAATTTAAAATTAAGCCCTTTTATTTTTTTGATATGAATTATTCTTCTATTAGCATCCAATGTTGTGATATGTTTATCTTTTGTGTTTTAACATATAATTTTTTTAATAAAAATTTGCATTTACCATTTTTATTTTTTTACTACACAAAATTTGTTATCCCCTTTTTT
>NZ_CDSBKL010000538.1:0-2297 GCF_977115555.1 Aquiflexum sp. | reverse complement strand
ATCATCATTCCAAATGGCTGCATAGGGCAAGGTTTCGCCTGTTTGGGCATCGATGACCACTCCCGAAAATTCCGATTTTTCATTTTCTTCAATCTGATCTTTATTTTTCTTCTTGATGATGATTGTGGATTCGTCGACCTGTTCGAAGGTGAGGTTTGTACCTTCTAATATCCTTTCAAAAGCCTCTTCCACAGAAAGATTACGGATGTTAACATTGATGATGATATCCCTGACATTTCTATCTGCAAAGGCAATCTTGAGAAGATATTTTTTTTTCAATACCTGAAAGACCTCTTTCAAAGGAACATTAATAAATTCCTCATTGACCACAGGAGTCCCGTTTCCCAAAGTCACATTGGAAATCATCAGGAAAAAAATAAACGGAAAGAAGGTTTTCAGCATGCAGGTTTTATACGGTCAATACTGATTTTATTGTGTAATAGTAGAATCTGAAAAGTAAACTTATGGCATAATCCGGGATTTAGATCAAAAATGCCTCTTTTGGTTTATTCTATGAAGGATAATTCCAACGAATTCCCATTACGGACATATTGCAAACCCAAGGGTTCACATACCAAGCGGAGTGCTTTTTCCAGATCCTTATTGTCAAAATATCCGGTATATTTTTGATTTTTCAATTCCTCGGGGAATGAGATTTGAAGGTCAAACTGTCTTTCTAATTCCGAAATGACATCCTCGACATTCTCTTCCTCATAGTAAAATTCCCCATCAAGCCATTTTGGAGCATACTGAGGAAGATTTGAGAAAGTCAGAAAATCGGACTGATTCAAGGTCACCCCATCACCCGGATTAAGTATCAATTGCTTTTGGGAGGCAATGGAGGTTACAGAAACTTTGCCGCTCAAGCATTCCACCTTATATTTTCCTTCTCTTGAATAGATATTAAAGCTTGTTCCCAGGATTTGGGTAACTCCCAAGGTGGAATGGATTTCGAATTTTTCGCCTTTTTGGATTTCGAAAAAACCCTCTCCCTCAAAAGATACCTTTCTGTCAAAATTCCACAAAAACCTATTGTATGTGATTTTGGAATCGGCATTCAACTGGACGCTTGACTTGTCAGGCAACTCGATTTTTTTAAATGCCGTTTTTCCCACTTCGATAGTCACTTCATTGAATGCAACCAAAGCGTACATCGAAAGCGCGATGAATGCAACTGAAGCTGCTATTTTGTAAAAAAGGAAAATGGTTTTCGATTCAGAACCCGTTTTTTTCAAATCGGACTTGGAATCAAAAGGAAGCTCAAGGTCAAGCATATCTATCATTTTTGAAACCGCATTTTCATCCGGCTTTTCCTCTGTAGGATAAGATTGTAACTTGTCTTTAATTATTTTATCAAAGTTTTCCATTTTTTTAATTGCTTTTTTCCAAGAGTGCCCGCTTCAATTTTTCTCTTGCGATTGAAAGGTTTGATTTTGATGTTCCTTCAGAAATGCCAAGTTTCTCGGCAATCTCATGGTGTTTGAAACCTTCCATCACATAAAGATTAAAGGTTATTTTGTATGATGGAGGTAGATTTTGGATCAAAACCATTATTTCCTCTGCAGAAAGTGCTTCCAAAGCATCCTCTGACCCGCTTGATAAATCAAATGCCAGATCTATATCACCTTGGAGGTAATGTTTTTTGTTCTTTCTGAAATGGTCTATTGCCGTATTGACAAAAATCCTCCGCATCCAAGCTTTGATTTCCAATTCAGAATCATAGCGGCCTATGTTGGTAAAAACCTTCAGGAATCCATCGTTTACCATTTCTTCGGCTTCTGCCCTTGACTGTGAGTACCTGAGACAGATACTCAGACCATAGCCATAAAATTTCCTGTAAAATGCTGCTTGGGCATTTCTCTGATTGGATTTGCATCCCAAGATCAAGGTTTTTTCTTCTTCAGTCATTCGAAATTTTGAAACAAAACCGGGAATCTGCCGACTCCCGGTTTCAAACCCAAACCAAATATAATCTTATCCTTTATTCATCCCACAGGTTTTCAATTCTATAAACTCCCCGCTTTCGTCAAAAATCAATACCCCGACTTCTGCTACCAAAACATGGATTTCAACTTCTTCATTTCTTGTGCCTTTTCGGGCTCTTAAAATTTCATTGTCAGGATAATTCTCCTCGATGTAGGAAGTAATGCTTTCCGGAAGGTCTTCAATTTCAATTTTTTGGAAATTTGGACAGGTCCTTACAGGTTTTTCTCTCAATTTTAAAAACTCTCCATCTGTATCGAAAATCACAATCCCTATTTCCTTGACTAGGACATGGTATTGGTTCAATTCATCCC
>NZ_CDSBKL010000537.1:0-2323 GCF_977115555.1 Aquiflexum sp. | reverse complement strand
GGATCCAAAAATTACTTCCTCAAGCCATGAAAAATGCCGGAGTAGACGCTTGGGTCATATTATGTAGGGAAAATAACAATGACCCCATTGCGCACCATATCGGGGGAGAAAATGCCGGCGGTCAGGCTTTGTTTCTTTTTTATTTGGATGGAGAAAGTGTAAAATCAGTTGTCTTCTGCCCTATTGGAGAGGCTACCGCATTGGCGGATCTAAAAATTCATGACGAAGTAATTGCTGTGCAAAGGGGAAATTCTGCTATCAGCGATGCATCTGACTATATTAAATCAAGGCAATTTGCAAAAATAGCCATCAATAGTTCCATCGAAAATGCATTGGCAGATGGCTTGAGTTTTACGCAAAGAGAAACCTTAGTAGATGCTATCGGCAATGAAGCCGGCCAAATGGTCTCTGCAGATGACCTGATCTATGAATGGCTGTCTATTAAACTTCCTGCCGAAGTAGAGATCATGACCAAAGCGGCGATACTCACCTCAAAATGGCAACATGAAGCTTACGCCACCGTCATTCCCGGAAAGAGTACTGATGCGGATATTGCAAGATTTCTAAAGAAAAAAATGGAAGAATATGGTGTCAAAGACGCATGGTCGCCAGACCAGAATCCCAACGTCAACTCAGGACCAGACCGCGGCCACTCCCACTCTACCGACAAAGTTATCATGCCAGGAGATGTGATACAGACAGATTTTGGGATTCGTGTATATGACATGTGGGTATCGGACATCCAAAGATTCGCTTATGTCCTGAGAGCAGGAGAAACGCAAGCGCCTGACTCGGTTCAGTTTTATTTTGAATCTTCCATTGGTGGTAACCGTGCTGCCCTTAAGGTCATGAAACCGGGAGTCTTGGGATATCAGGTAGATAAAGCTCAAAGAGAATGGATGGCAGAAAGAGGTTCGGAACCTGTCATGTGGAGTACTGGACATCCTGTTGGGTATGTGGCTCATGATATAGGGCCAAATCTCGGCGGAGGTCTCCTTCCTGACCCAACAGTAAGGCCAGCGGCAATGAAACCATTAAAAGAAGGAATGCTCTTTGCTTTTGATGGCTTTCATGCTTGGAAACTGCCCGAAACAGGAACTAAAACCATGTCTGTCGAAGAGACTGCTGTAGTCACCAAAGACGGCGCAAGGTATTTGATGGAGCCCCAAAGTGAACTGATTCTCATAAAATAGAAGCATGGTATCCCTATAGCTGTTATAATTTTTCACAGCGATAGGGATACCTCTTCCACCATTTGGAATAGGATTGAATTCCTTATATTTTCGCCACAAATTAATTTAGCCAATGATTAGATTTCTTACATCCTTCTTTTTTTTGGTTTCCTTGGCTTTATTTTTTAGCGTTTATATTTCTCCTGAATATTTTCCATATGTGGGTTTGGCCACACTAACCATTCCTCTATTACTTGTCATCAACGGGTTTCTTTTCATTGCACTTGTTATTGCAAGGAGGAAATTGGCGCTTTTACCATTAATTGCTTTGGTGATTGGATGGAAGTTTGTCGGAGTCACATTTCAATTTCGAACAGAACCGGAATTAAAAGAAGGACTTTCCATATTAAGCTACAATGTGCATATGTTCAGTTATCAAAAATCAGGTAACGCAAAAAACAGCACTTCCAAAAACCTCATCCAATGGTTACAGGACAATCCTTCTGACATCAAATGCTTTCAGGAATTCTATCAAGACCCGACCACACCCTCCAGAAATACCATAAGGCAGCTGGGAAAAGATACGGGATACAATCATTTTTACCAGGTTATTCAGGGAAATCCAAAATCAAGCACCTTTGGTATGGCCATTTTTAGTAAATATCCCATCGTGAATGAAGGGGTTGTACTTGATTCCCGAAGTACAAATGGGATAATTTTTGCTGATATCAAAGTGGATAAAGATACCATCCGGATCTATAATGCCCACCTGGAATCCATGAACATTCCTTCTGCAGAACTCAGCGATTTTGAAGGAATCAAAGAAAATTACAGGCAAACCCTCAGGAAACTGAAAAGAGGACAGGTGGCTAGGGCTTCCCAATTGGAAATCCTGATAGAACATATGGAAAACAGTCCTTATGCCAATATTTTGGTCGGAGATTTCAATGATGTTCCTTACAGTTATACCTATTTCACCCTTAGAAA
The DNA here is from genome assembly GCF_977115555.1 of Aquiflexum sp. Classification (NCBI taxonomy): domain Bacteria; kingdom Pseudomonadati; phylum Bacteroidota; class Cytophagia; order Cytophagales; family Cyclobacteriaceae; genus Aquiflexum; species Aquiflexum sp. The sequence goes on along the minus strand of NZ_CDSBKL010000537.1, from coordinate 164 downwards.
TATCATGAACAATGGCTTCGAAAAAGCCGGAAAGGGCTTCGGTTTTACTTATAACAAAGTCCTTTTCTTTTTAAGGATCGACAATATTTTTTATGATGATTTCCTGGAAATTATTGATTTCAATACCCATTCCGAAGTAGATTATTCAGATCATTATCCTGTCT
>NZ_CDSBKL010000536.1:0-2326 GCF_977115555.1 Aquiflexum sp. | reverse complement strand
ATATTTCAATTTTCAGACTTTTCCAAAAGATTTAAATTCAGACTGAACTTCAATGATTAGATTCATTTGCCTTCAGTTTTCCACTAAAATCAAAAATCTATCAGGCATGCTCCCCAAGAAGCACTTTTTTGAGATCACCTTTTTCTTTGCCCAAGAGGTAAATGACATAAGGTGCAAAAACAATAATCCCTAGGATCATCGCCGCAATCCCCATGATCAGGGATTGCGCTTGAAACTTATTGCGCCACATGATCCAAATCCCCGAAAGCATCAAATAACAGGCAAAATCCAAAGCAAACTGACCGCTCCAAGTCATGGAACCAACGTTGGTCGCGGCGATCTGCAAAAAGCCCCAACCTTCATTTTTGACTGCATAGGCTGTATAAACAAAAAGGATGAAGGTTTGGAGGGAAAGTATTCCTTTGAGGATAAGCTGGTTATTGTTTGAATTTTCCATATTTTTTGAAAATTAGTTTGATGAGCTTGAATTTTTTTCGATTGGTAGCCAAAGAGGACCTACAGCCAAAAGCAGGACGATTATATTGAACAAAACATTGGAGGTATTTCCGGAAGCAAAAGAACCTGCACTGTCCAAAATGAACCATGAAAGGATTCCGATCAACACTGACCTTCGAACAGCATCAGGGGCGAGGTCATAAACCCAAACGGAAAGGCACCAAATCATAACTCCCCATCCGAAAAGAAAACCCCCTGTCAGGGCAGAAAGAAACCTTGTATCAGGAGAGTCATAGGTGGTAAGTCCATCTACCGGCCAACTCAAAAGGTCAAGGGTAAGCCGGGCAGGTTCCAAGGTGGAGGCCATAGTTCCCAAAAAAAATACCGGTCCAAAACTCCCGATAATGATTGCGGTGATTTTTAGCCAAAACTTATAAAACTGATGGGACCTGATTTTTGCGGGGTGGTTTTTGGTAGCTTCATTCATTCCATAAATGTTTTTTGTATATGGATACAATATTCAAAAACCAGCGACATAGATTTTAGTCGCTTCCGTACAATTCAGCAATCAAAATGAAGTACTGAAATTCGAAACTGTTTTTCTGAGGTTGTTGAAATAGTCCGATAGCCATTCTTTATTCAGGGTTTCTTCTGTGATCTGCAAATAAAAATTTTCAAGCGCCAACTCAAAAAGGGAAGCCACCAGTTTTGGTTTGTCCTCAAGTTGGAGGTCTTTGATCCAAATGTCAACGAAACCCTTGCCTACAATTTCATCCGATTTTCGGAGGCAATCCTGAAACGAGGAATTGTTCCTTTCTACCCTCAGTTGGCGGTTAAACAAAAGGTCTGCCTTGTAGGAAACCAATACGCAGATGAGATCAGGATCAATGTTCTTACACTTTTTCTCCTCATCGGCGATGATTTTGGAGCGGGTCAAATGATGGTCGAGCAGCAAGTCAGTAAAAATAGCCAAATCAGCAAAGTGATGGTAAAAGGAAGATTTGCTCTTATTGACTTTTCTTGCCAAAACTTCTATTTTGAGGCCTTTTGGTCCCTCTTTTGCAAAAATCCTATACCCAAAGTCGATCCAGGTTTGCTTGCTGTCATTTCCCATTTTTTGTTGCTATTTGTTTTTGATACCTGTCCCATTCGCTAGAAATTAGACCTGAAACACGGGTAAAATTTCTGTCTGTTTTTGAAATATCAAGATAAACCTTCGATCAAAAAAACCACAAAGACCTTAATTTGATTTTGCGTTAAAGTTCATTATTCCATGTTTGATGAAGGGTCAAGAGACAAGGGCCAAGGTCTATTTGATTTATTTTTAAACTATCGGCTGACTTGTTTGTTATTAAAACATATCTAAACCAAGATTTAAAAAAAATGAAAAAATTAAGATTCTTATCATTGGCAGTTGCTACTATTGCTACTTCTTTTCTAGTTAGCTGTGGCGGTGCCCCAAAAGAAGAAACTGTAGAAGAAATTGTAACCGAAGTTGTCGAAATGGCTCCTGCTGAAGCTCCTAAGACTGTGGTAGACATCGCTGTAGGTTCTCCTGACCACACTACTTTAGTAGCCGCAGTGACAGCCGCCGGATTGGTGGAAACTTTGAGCGGAACAGGTCCTTTCACGATCTTCGCACCTACCAATGATGCTTTTGCAGCATTGCCGGCCGGAACAGTTGAAGGTCTTTTGAAGCCTGAGGCCAAAGACAAATTGACAGCTGTTTTGACTTACCATGTAGTAGCAGGCAATGTCATGGCTGCTGACCTTTCTGATGGCCAAGTAGTAAAAACTTTGAACGGTCAAGACTTGAAAGTTTCCATCAAGGATGGCAAAGTAATGATCAACGGTGCAAACGTGACTGCTG
>NZ_CDSBKL010000535.1:0-2334 GCF_977115555.1 Aquiflexum sp. | reverse complement strand
AATGATTAAAAGAATTTTCGGACTTGCCCCCACAAAAGAAAAGAATGGCTCTGGTTATATTCCTTCTCCAATGGGAAGAATGCTTGGAGTAGATAAAGTAAGTGGCTACAAAGCGACAGACTTTGGCGGCAAGAAATATAAAGGAGAAAAGAAGGTTTTAGTGCTTTGCACAGAAGAGCGCTATTTTAAAATGGCTAATGACAAACTTTTCTCCACAGGAAATAATGTGCAAGAAACCATGGTTCCCCTCATGCACCTGGTTAATGCCGGATTTGATTTTGATGTAATTACCCCAAATGGCAAATCAGCAGTTCTTGAGGAATGGTCAGTACCTGTAAAAGATCAGGCGGTGCTAAAATTCCGAAAAGAAAACCAATCGAAATTCGACAAACCGCTTTCCCTAGAAAAGCTTATCAAAAGCAATGAATTGAATAACGAATCAGACTACATCGCTCTATTTCTTCCCGGCGGTCATGGTTCTATGGTGGGGCTTCCAAATGATCAGCATGTGGGTGCACTGTTACGGTGGATTAAGGAGTCTGATCGGTATCTGGTTGCAGTGTGTCATGGTCCTGCTGCGATGATTGCAAAAGAATCCAAGGGTGAACCGAATCCTTATAAGGGTTATAAAATGGTGGCTTTCCCCGATAAATTTGATAAGCAATCGCCTTCATTAGGCTACCTGCCCGGGCAGCTTCCATGGTTCCAGTGTGAAGCGCTTGCAAAAGAAGGCATTACGGTGCTCAATGATAAAATAACCGGTGCTACCCACATAGACCGAAAGCTGATCTCCGGCGACAGCCCAAAAGCCTGTGATGAGCTGGGAAAGATTACTGTAGCTGAATTATTTAAGGAATTACAAGTTGTATAATCCATCCTATTTGGAATGAAATGGAAATGTTAAAGCAATTCGAAATTTATATCACTGCTCAAAAAGCAACGGGTATGCAAGTTGTAGGTTTTGGCGTCTTGCTGCTGATAGCAGCTGTTCTGCTGCATTTTAACCAGTTGAACCCAATTACCCAAGGTTTAAGAAATGGTATTTTTGTGTTAAGCATTCTTCTTTTGGCAAGTGGAACAGGCTTTATCATGAATCAGAATAAACTTCTGAGGACAAAAACTGAAATTTTTCACAGCAATAAAGCAGAATTTAAACAGCAAGAAGTTGAACGAATGCAGAGAGTTAATAAAAGTGTTCCCACGACAGTAAAAGTCCTATCTGTTGTCATCATTCTTGTATTGCTCGCGCTCATCTTTTTGAACATTCAGCCATTGTGGAAAGGAGTTATTTTCAGTGTTCTTATCTATCTTCTGGGACTTTTAATTCTCGAGTCCATCTCTTACTTATCTGTGAAAACCTATTTAGAATTTCTCTTAAACTCATAAATCATGAAAAAGACAATATTGGTAACCGGTGCAAGCTCCGGAATCGGCAGAGCTACTGCCAAACTATTTCAATCAAAAGGCTGGAATGTGATTGCAACGATGCGAACACCTGAAAAAGAAACTGAATTTACCGAATTGGCCAATGTGCTGGTTACCAAACTTGACGTGCTTGACCTTGATACGATCGATTCGGCACTGGCTCAGGGAATTGATAAGTTCGGCAAAATAGATGTGGTGCTCAATAACGCCGGGTATGGTCTTATGGGGACATTTGAATCTGCGAAGCGGGAAAGCATCATCAGACAATTTGGAGTCAATGTGCAAGGATTATTTGATGTCACCCAGAAAACCCTGCCTCATTTCAGACAAAACAAAGAGGGCATGTTTATCAACATCTCGTCTGTGGGAGGAAGAATGACTTTTCCCTTAATGCCCTTGTATCATTCTACCAAGTGGGCTGTAGAAGGATTCTCTGAATCGTTGCGATGGGAAATGGCGCAAATTGGCGTAAAAGTAAAAGTGATTGAACCGGGAGGAGTAGCAACTGATTTTGGAGGTAGATCGCTGGATCTGCAACACAATCAAGAATTTGCCGAATACAATGAATTTGTGAATGCCTTTATGAAGGCTATGGCCCAATCAATGAATCCTGAAACCATGACCAAGCCTGAACAAATTGCTGAAGTTATATTTGAGGCTGCGACAGATAATTCAGACAAACTTCGCTACAGGGCTGGGGCAGATTGCGAGCAGTTGCTGGGAGCAAGGGATAAAATGTCCGATGAAGAATTTTTCGCCATGCAAAAACAAATTCTTGGACTGTAGTTTTTAATTTGGGCAGGTAATAAATCGAAGACTTATACCATTCAAAAAATGATCAGATGCAATCTTTTGAAATAAACACGATCAGTCAGGCACATCAGTCAGTAGGGCTCCCTGCACCGAAAC
>NZ_CDSBKL010000534.1:0-2342 GCF_977115555.1 Aquiflexum sp. | reverse complement strand
TCACGAATTCTTCTGAAATCTAAACTTCTTTCGTTTTGGTATTTTCAAGGATTCTATCAAAAAATGTGAGAAACCTCCTGAGGTAATACAATGTCACCATGGACAATCCATTTCCGACCAAAGCGTTGTTGGCATCATTCCATTCGGGCCGCTGTGTGTTCATCCAAATACCACCCTCAGGTACAAAATTTGACATCTTTGCCAATACCGTAGCTAAAATCTTCTCAACAAAATTGACATGATAGATTGAACCTTGTCTATCCTGAAGCAAGGCGCTGTCAGCCCCTAGCCATAGCCAACGTTCCTTGATCTTATTATCTAGTTCATGATCAAAATCTATGGTGTCTTTTGGGTTTTTTAAGATCTCTTCGTAGCACTTTATTTTATAAGGTACATTGGCATAGACAAAGTCCTGCCGGTCAAAATAGCTTTCTAACCTTCCCGGATAATGGTTTTCAATGAATTCGAGGAACTTCAACAAATAGATGATTTGATGGTCGCCCCAATAACCGATATAGGACCAAGGGTCATCCGGCTCTATCCTTTCCCAATCAATACCATTCTTGGTAACCCGATAAGGATTATACCCATCGAAGGTGGAAGCATTGAGAAACTTGAAAATCATTCCTTCTATGAACTCAGGGTAGGAGTGGACCAATGCCTCCCAATTCTGAAAAATATCTCTCCAATTTCCCTGGTAATCAAGAATTTTTGATCCGTCAGTTTCATTGTAGGTGTTGATGGAAAACTGATTCCAAGGTCTGCTTGGATCTCCATGTCTTCGGCTGAATTTTAAAGGTAAATACTCTACGCTAAGCCTTCTAAAATCTTTATTTTCTGAACTGAATATCAATTCATTAAATCTCCTGAGTGAAAGCTGTAGTGGAAGGTTTTCACTTACTTTTTGCCAGTAGGCTAAAACTTGTTTATTTGTCTTGGAAAAATAATCAGTGATGTCATTTTTGTCAAGTCTGTAGTTGTTGTCAAAAATTCCACCCCGCATGATGTTAAATAATGAGTTGGCAAAATGTCGGGTATCTCTTAGTGTATCATTGGTCAATTGTAAACCATCAGCTGCGGCATTTAATTGAATCAACTGTCTTGTTCCCGCTTCAATATCTTTTTTAAGTTTTTGCTCTAATTGTTTGTCATTTTTGATGCTATTGGCGATCTCAATGACCTGAGATACACTGTTATTCACATTGGCCACGATTAGCCACTCTTTTTCTTTACCCGCCGAAAGGGAAATATCGCTATTCACAAAGTAAGCTCCCTTTTCAGCTTTGACGTCCGTCTCTTCATGGATTGGAAGGCCTTTTCTGAAATTATCGAGTTGTAAGCTAGAAAGCAGATGCTTGGGGTTCTTTAAACCAAGCGACCATACGATATTTGCCTTTAATGCCTCGCTTGGTTCAGGCTTATCCACAATTATTACACTGAGGGCAAAAATTCCAATACCGCTTTCTTTGTCAAGTTCATTGCGCTTGTAGGCATCTACGAGATTACTGACTTGATTTTGTACTGTGCTGCTTACTCCGCAAGGCACAATGTTTTGAATCCCATCAAGTACGGAAACATCAACCTGAGTTGGATTATGATTGATTAGTTTGCTCTTTTTGACAAAACCATAGACGTGACTTGTGCTCCATTGATATTGGAATGTCATATTCAGGTCGGAGTTGACCTCTTCGAAAATTATCGAATTGCCATAGGAATTTTTATATAGGTTTCGCTGTATGCTGTACTTACCCGAGTTTCTGATGGAAAAAGGCTCCCAAAGCATGGATTGGCCATCCCGCTTTACCAAAAAAATTGATTTCGATCCTGTAATGTCAGTAGACTCGGTGATCTTGTCATCAGTATAATAGGGAAACAAAGCATGGTCTGAGTTTTTCCTTCCTGCACTTAATCCACCATTGCTACTGATAAACATCCAATGATTTGAGCTGCTGAGGATACTCATGAAGAATGGCTGCATTTTATCGACATTCAGGATTTCAAAGTAAAGCTCATTGCCGATCTTAACCTTTTTCAGTTTTGTCAATTCCTGTACATTTGTTGTCTCTTGCGGTGGTTTTGGAATACTGCCTGTACTCATACATACTTGGCTTATTTTTAAAGTCTGCTAAAGGTTTTTGGGAAAGCAAAAGGAACACATGTCGAAATCATTCTGACAAAATGCACGATTAGGCCCTAACACGAAGATAGAAGTATTTTATAAATAGCAAAAGGATAGATCAAACAAGCAGATTTGGAATTGGGAGATAGCAAAGTCCTTGTAATTCCAGTTACCAAATTGAGTCCATTGAAAGATTATAGCAGACCGAAGTCAAAGTAGGTTT
>NZ_CDSBKL010000533.1:0-2352 GCF_977115555.1 Aquiflexum sp. | reverse complement strand
CAAAAACTCCTTGCCGAAAATAGGGTTACTCGATACCTGGTCTATGCGCTTGGAGAAATCGTCTTAGTAATGATCGGAATTCTTTTGGCACTCCAAGTGAATAACTGGAACGAAGAGCGAAAGAATAATATTAAAATGGCTGAGTATAAAGAAGAGCTGATTGAGGATTATAGGAGAGACATTGCCCGAATTGATACTATTTTAATTTTGTTCAATCAATCTGAAGCGCAACACCGAAATTTTACGGAAAGATTAAGTCATCCTCAGGCCAGTTTTGATACATTGGTGAAAATTGCGAAATATGAATTTTTAGGCTACTTCAGTAATATAGATGCCTTTAATACTGCCACATTTCAAACTTTGATTTCAACTGGAGACATCAGCTTGTTTCCTAAAAAAAACAGAAGAAAATTGATTGAGATCAATAATCAACAGCAGACAGTTCTTTTAATTACACATGAAAATATTCAACAATACCTGAATGCCCTTACTCAGTATAAATACCTTACCAACTTGCCCTTTAGTATTATCAATTCAGGGGCACTATATGAGTTTTCATGGGCACAAGCAGATAAAAATGAACTGATAAAGGACTTTGCTACGGTTACTTTAAGACACAATAATATCAATAGGATTTCAAAAAAATCATATCAAGATTTGAGAAAGCAGCTAGTAGAGGCTCTCGATGAATTAAGGGAATAATTGTGAAGATGTTGAATTCTAAATGTATAATTAGTGTAAATCATATCTGCAAACCTATCCAAAAGACCGATGATTAGCTTCCTGAGGAAATTGAGAAACAATAATATAAATTCAAAATACCTGAAATACGCACTGGGTGAGATCGTACTGGTCGTCTTGGGAATCCTGATTGCACTGAGCATCAATAACTGGAATGAACAACGTAAAATCCGGATCGCTGAACAGAGCATTCTCCAAAACCTTCGGACCGAACTTGTTTTGAATATTAAAAATCTTGAAACAGATATTTCTTACCACGAACTGGCACATGCCTGTAGCTTCGAGCTCCTACGTCTTTTCGGAACAGACATATCAACAATTCCTTCCGCAACACTGGATACTTTGCTTTTCAATGCCGAAACGGTATACACTTTTGAAGTCAGAAACGGTTATATCAAATCTATCATCTCCTCGGGTAATTTGGATTACCTTCGAAATGAGAAATTAAAATCCATGTTGACTTCCTTTGAAGGCGAAGTAGTCGATGGTTTGGAGGAATTTGATGTAGTTAAAAGCCTAATAATCAATAGGCTTTGGCCTTCCATTGATGGTAAAATAAGTTCCTCTAGTCGAATCTTGGCAGATGGAGAGTACAAAGATTTTCCTAAAGGATCTTACACTTCCGATTACCATTGGTTTTTTCAGAATAGGCTTATCGAAGATATCCTAAGCAATGTGGATTCCTGGAGAATTGATGGGATAAATGATGAAAAAGCTTTGTTGGTTTTTTTCAATGAACTCCTTCAAATTATTGATCAAGAAATTAATTCAAACACAAAATCTTAGCTTTTGAAATGATCTCCTTCTTTAGAAAAATTCGACAAAAGCTCCTCTCTCAAAATCGTGTGATGAGCTATTTAATTTATGCCCTTGGGGAAATTCTGCTGGTGGTCATAGGGATTTTGATTGCATTGCAAGTGAATAACTGGAACGAAAGTCGTAAAGCCAGAGTGGTAGAGATCAAGTTTTACGAAGAATTAAAAAAGGATTTGGAGTTTAACCTTGCTGAAATTGAAGAGATAAGGGAAAGGTTAATAGGAAATGTAGAGGGTTTAGATTCAATGGTTTGGTATCTAGATAATCATGATATGGAGGAAATTCGTTTTGACTCAGTAATTATTCAAATTTCACGCACAGGAATTTTTAATAATGCGAATTCTACATACCAATACATGAGATATGAAGGCTTTAGCTTTATATCGAATGACTTTCTTCAATCAGAAATCACTAGGATGTATGAGCAAGGCATGTATAATATGGGATTTCGAAACGATTATCACCAGGACCTAATTCAACAATTGGAACTAGAGTTGGATAAGAACTTTGCTTCCCGATCAACAGTAGTAAATCCACAAAAATTAAAGGTAAACCACTACTTTAGAAATTTGCTTGAGAATAACAGACGCTATGTTGATCTTCGATTGAATTTATCTGCCAATACACAAGAACAACTCAGAATCCTCATTGGAAAAATTAATGAAGAAATTAAAGGACTAGAAATATGAAACGAATCCTCCCGAATTTACTCAACACGCTTTGACCATGCTTTGATTTTTTAAAAAAATCCGACAAAAACTCCTTTTTCAAAATCAGATAACCCGGAATTTGGTT
>NZ_CDSBKL010000532.1:0-2362 GCF_977115555.1 Aquiflexum sp. | reverse complement strand
GTAACGCCTTAAGTGGAATTTGGTTTATGGTTTACGGATAAACGCTGATTTCTTTACATTAGCAAACATAAAATCTGACAGCGTAGAAATTATCATCCAACATATTTTTCATATGAATAAAATACTTGGATTTTGCTTAGGTTTACCGAAAAACAAATTTTTAAATACTGTGTAATCTAATGCAGATCAATCTCAAAAAATCAAACCCCATTTTAGTACCAAGCTGTTGAAAATGTATTCTTCTTGGCGAACTGAGTTGAATCCAGGAGGTAAAGATGGGTCTCTAAAAGAGGAAAATCCTATTTCTTTATTTCCCTCAAAAAAAGTTGCTTCTTGTCTTTTATACCCCAAGCTGCAGGCAAAGGTATGCTTTCCTTTTTTAGATTTTCTCCTGATTCCAATATTTGGATTGATAAATATTCCTCCCTCGTACCAAGATTCTGTCCACTCTGTTTTAACTCTTTTTTCCAGCATGGTAGAAGCTGCCCCCAGATCCATACCTCCAAAAAGGGTATGTCTTTTTCCCTTATCCAAAAAACCCCTCCAACCTAATCCCAAAGGCATCAAAGTCAGGTTTGGATAAGTATCGACTCCCACCAAAAATCCTGTGGCATGGTATTTATTGATCCAAACTCCGTTAAGTGTTTGAAATGAAAAATTTGCCCTGGTGGTATATCCTTCAAAGTCAGTCTTCACCTTCCCAAACAAAGCTCCAATTTCAGTTTGATTGAAAAAAGTTCTTTCTTGGGAATAGGCTTCTCCCAAGAAAGAAAAAAAGACCATAATAAGAAGCAGTGTTTTTTTCATTATCAAAATTTTGAATAGAAAAGGAAAGATGAAATGACAACCCTCCAAGAGTTCTTAAACCTTGGAAGATTATCGGTTACACAATCACAGGATTTTTGACCTGAATACAACTCAATGGTTTGAGAACTGAAGGAGTGGAATAATCAAACTGACAGACTCCGTCAGGACCGATCACAATCAGTGATTTTGGACCGGGTATGATGTCTACTGATTTCATGGATTTCAAAAATTCCAATTGGTTTTTGTCAATATTCATGACGTCAGAGACATTAAAGCTCTTGAGTCCATGCTGCCCTTCAGCAATGTAGAGGTAATCTCCCGCCAAGCCCAAGCCATGAGGATTCAGCATTTCGTAAGACTTCAACAACTTGGGATTGTATGGGTCTTTGATGTCCAATACCTGCAATTCATTGACACCTTGTCTGCAAAATTGGCCATTTCGAAGCGTCACAAAGGCATAATCTTCATTGACTACGACGGGATCGCATGAGGTGAAGTGGGAATATTCAGCCATTTTTTTTGGATCTGAAGGAACGCTTGCATCATAGATATGCATGCCGGTATTGGAACCGATGAAAAGTTTTTCCTGAAAGGGGAAAATCGTTTCAATCCCCCAACCTAGGTCTATATTCTTGATAAAAGTTGGTTCATCTTCTTTGTTGACATCAAAAACCCTCAAGCTATATTCATCCACAGCATATAAGTGCCCACTCATTAAAGTAAATCTTGCCATAGAGCCTCCCTGCCCATAGTTTTGACCGCCTCCCTTATTGCCGGAATCACTTGACATAGCCAAAAACTCAGGTCGGCCCCACCAGCCTCCCCAACCCCACATCATGTCAGATTCGCTTGTAAGTACGGTATCTTTCCAGGTAATAATCTGTCCTGTGTCAAAATTGGTATACATGTTTTTAAATACATCTTCCTCCCGATCCACCATTTTGATGCTCCTCACATCGCTGATATCAAAAGAGAGTAAGTCCACATAATTGTCGGCATAAAGGATTTCACTATTTACAGCAAGGTCCACATTCCCCGGGATATTGATGAAATTGATGTTTTGAGGAGCTGCAGGATTTGAATTATCCAGAATGTGGATTCCCTTCTGGGGCTCATTGATAAAAAGGTAATCCCCATAAATGTAGATCTTTCCCGGATTATCAAGTTCTTTTCCCGGTTCGATGATGATGTTGGCTTGTCTTACCGTACTCATTTCCAGATAAACAGGATAGGATGTCTTGTAGGTGAAGGTGTTGGTGACCTCGTCATGACAGGAGGGCAAAACCAAAAACATCATGAACGCCAAAACCAAGTGCAGGCTTTTTCCGATAGTGGGGTTACTCTTATTTTTCATGGTAGTTTGGAAAATAGGTTAATTGATGAAATCTCAGCTTAAAAGGCCATATCCCCTTGACGGGTATTTTGGCTTTTGTGCTACAGGGACAATAAAAAAATGTGAGTACTTCCTGTAAAAGTTTTTACATATGCTACAAACAAATTTCACCAACCAATATTATGTAGCAAACCTGCCAAATAGATGTCCGCCTGCTCATCG
>NZ_CDSBKL010000531.1:0-2366 GCF_977115555.1 Aquiflexum sp. | reverse complement strand
AATTTTGCACCTTCAAGAAGGAATATTTTAAATTCGAATTACTTTTTAATTATTCCTTTGTAATTTTTATCGTTTTTAACTAACCATCTGCCAACAATAGCAGCAGTAACTAGCAAAATAACAAAAAAAGCGATTGGCAAGTAAGTAGGAAATTGATGTCCGAACATTTTCTTTTGATTTAATTTTACGCAAATTTATTATAATTGACTTTAGAAACCTTATTTTTTCAGAAAACTTTTAATTTATTAAGCTTAAAACAGATCCAAGTGGATATGGTAGTCTTATTTATATAGCAAGGTAACATGGAAGGAAACGTATTCGGAAATACAGCACCGATAAAGAAAGAAGATATAAAACCAACTCTTAAGGAATTCTTAAGACAATTTAAAACTATATTCTCTAAATATTCAGAATATATTTTTTTTTATTTACCCAATCCCTAAACTTAATTTCTTATGCATGCATAACATTTTTTCAATTTAGTATGCATGCATACAATATTTTTATTACATTAGGCGTACTAAAATACACCTATGAAGCGCGAAGAGACAGTTGACTATCATATCAAGAGTGCCTGGCATGCGATTTCCAGGATGTACAACCAAAAAGCTGCTCAAGAGGATTTCACTACGGCCATTGGTTTTGTATTGATCAATATCAACTCCAAGGAAGGAACACCCGCTACCAAAATTGCGCCGTTGATGGGCCTTGAAGCCCGAAGCCTCACAAGAATGCTGAAAAGCATGGAGGAAAAAGGCATGATTTATAAAAAACCTGATCCCATTGACAAAAGATCGGTCAGGATTTTTCTTACACCGGAGGGTAAAAGAAAAAAAGAAATATCTGTTCAGACTATTATGGAATTCAACGAACATGTAAGGGAAGTCGTCAGTGAATCCGAATTGGACACCTTTTTTACTGTGTTCCAAAAAATCAACCATGTCATAGATAATTTACAATCTGAAACTATAAACCCCAATGAGTACAACAGTCAGTTGTATGAAATTTAAAACCAACATATTTTATGAAAAGAACCATTAAGAAAGTAGCCATTTTAGGTTCAGGAGTGATGGGGTCAAGGATCGCCTGCCATTTTGCCAATATCGGCGTGCAGGTATTGCTTCTTGATATTGTTCCAAATGAACCCAATGATGATGAAAAGAAAAAGGGCCTGACGGTCAATGACAAACCTGTCAGAAACCGGATCGTGAATACTGCACTTGACAATACCTTAAAAGCAAAGCCCGCATCACTGTATGATGCCTCTTCTGTTTCAAGGATTACTACAGGAAACTTTGATGATGATTTGTCAAAAATCAAAGATTACGATTGGGTAATGGAAGTCGTCGTCGAAAGGTTGGATATCAAGCAATCACTTTTTGAGAAAGTAGAGAAATACAGAAAACCTGGAACTTTGATAACTTCAAATACTTCGGGTATTCCGATGCACTTGATGAGTGAAGGCAGGTCAGAAGACTTTCAGGTCAACTTTGCCGGAACCCACTTTTTCAATCCGCCAAGATACCTCAGGTTATTAGAAATCATCCCTGGACCAAAAACAAATCCCGAAGTCATCGATTTTCTAATGGACTTTGGAGACAGGTTCTTGGGCAAAGAAACTGTCCTTTGCAAGGATACTCCTGCTTTTATAGCAAATAGAATCGGTGTATACGCCATTATTTCAGGGATGCACGCCATCGAGAAAATGGGTTTGAGCGTTTCAGAAGTGGACAAACTCACCGGTCCGATAATCGGACGTGCCAAGTCGGCTACTTTCAGAACCATGGATGTTGTCGGCCTTGATACCACTGTCAACGTTTCCAACAACCTATACAAGACACTTACCCATGACGAGTCTCGGGATAAATTTCTTCTTCCGAATATTGTCAAGGTACTTTATGACAATAAATGGTTGGGGGACAAAACAGGTCAGGGCTATTTCAAAATGATCCGCCATAAGGATGGTACCAAAGAACTGAAAGAACTCGACCTGAAGACTTTTGAATACAAGGACACAGAAAAGCCAAAATTCAAAGCCCTTGAGGCTTCCAAGGAAATCGACGACCTGAAGAAGAGAATCAAATTCTTGGTCAACTTCGATGACCGCGCGGGAGAATTTTACAGGGCATCTTTTTACGACCTGTTCAAATATTGCTCTCACCGAATCCCTGAAATTTCAGATGAACTTTATAGAATCGATCAGGCTGTCTCGGCAGGTTTTGGTTGGGAATTGGGTCCTTTCGAGACATGGGATGTCCTTGGCGTTAAAGATACGGTAGAGAAGATGGAAGCTGCAGGAGAAAAAGCCGCTGCTTGGGTTCATGAAATGCTTGCTGCAGGACATGCATCTTTCTATAAAGTGGAAG
>NZ_CDSBKL010000530.1:0-2368 GCF_977115555.1 Aquiflexum sp. | reverse complement strand
AAATTAACCACACAAGGGAAGAATAAAAAGTCTTTTTTTAATACCCGGTTTTTTTTGAAATAATCAGGTGTTTGTTATATTTTTTTGTTCGGGATTTGGCGTCAGGAAAAATACGGTTTTGAAGGATATAGACTTGTATTTGGTTTTGTTGAAAAAAAAATAATTATCTTCGAAACGTAAAAACTACAACTTTATGAAAAAATCAAACTTGTTCACCTTAGCTGTTTTCTCAGCTACAACAATGTTTTTTGCATCGTGCGGAGCAGAAAAAAGCACCGAAACAACTGAAACAGAAGAAGTCGTCACTGAAGAAAAGTCGGAGTCTGAAGAAAGACCCAGTCCTTTGAGAACTTTGGAAGGAAATATAGGAGCTGCAAAATTAATGGTTCAATATGGAGCACCATCTATCAAAGGTAGAGTTGTTTGGGGTGACCTGGTTCCTTATAATGAGGTTTGGAGAACAGGTGCAAACGAGGCAACTTATGTGGATTTTAGTTCAGATGTTACCGTTGAAGGGAAATCTTTGAAAGCAGGAAGATATTCTGTGTTTACTATTCCAAAAGCTTCCGGAGCTTGGACTGTAATTTTCAATTCAGAATGGAATCTGGAACATGGCCATTTTCAGTATAAAGAAGGAAATGATGTGCTTCGTGTAGAATCCACTCCTGAATGGGTTGAGGAAAGTCAAGAACAACTGACCATTGCCATAGAATCTCCGGGGATTGTTGTGCGATGGGAAAAGTTAAAACTTCCGATCAGTATTCAGTAATTTAGCTTACCTCAAAAAGACCCTGTTAAATTTTTGGCAGGGTCTTTTTTATACTTTTTTTGTTTGGTTATTTTAAATCAGATTCCTTTAGTTATTTCCAAAATCTGTATTCCAAAAATATTTACTATGAAATACATTGGCTTTCTCGTTGTTTTCATGATCACTATCAGTTTGGGAATAATTCTTTCCATGCAGTTTGGGTCTGTCCCTCCGATTGGCAAGTTGCTTGATCCCAATCAGGGATTCTGGCAAAACTCATTCAGTGAGGATATGGATTATGAGGAAGAACTTGATCTAAAAAACCTTCAAGAACCGGTAAAAGTGGTTTACGATGAGAATCTAATCCCTCATATTTTTGCGGACAATGAAAATGATTTATACAGGGTTCAAGGGTATATTACTGCCAAACACAGGCTTTGGCAAATGGAATTCCAAACCATGTCAGCCGCAGGTAGGATTTCGGAAATAGTTGGTCCTATTGCAATCGAGCTTGATAGGATGACAAAAAGAAAAGGTCTTGCTTTCAGCGCTGAAACCTCTCTTCTCTTCATTCAAAAAGAACATCCGGATACCTATAAATTGATGGAGGCATATGCAGATGGGGTGAATCAATACATAGAAAACCTCCCTGAGTCAAAATTACCTATTGAATACAAGATTCTAAATTATAAACCGGAAGCTTGGAGCACTTATAAATCTTTGTTGCTCCTAAAATATATGGCGGATATGTTGGTGAGTGACATGGACTTGGAATATACCAACTTAAGAAATCAAATTGGTCAGGAATTGATGGATAAGCTTTATCCCAATTTTCCCGAAGAAAATGATCCGGTCATCGAGTCCGAAAGAATTTGGGATTTTGTTCCTTTGGAAGTTTCTCGACCGGAAGGAATTGAATACCCCGTTTCTGATATTTTTGTAAATGCTTTGCCGCAACCGGTGGATGGAATAGGCTCCAACAATTGGGCAGTTTCCGGTACCAAAACCAAAAGTGGAAATCCGATTTTGGCTAATGATCCCCATTTGAGTCTTAATATGCCATCGCTATGGTATATTATGCAGCTTTCCACATCTTCCCATAGTGTCAAAGGAGCTACTTTACCCGGCGCTTTGGGAGTTATTTCCGGTTTTAATGAGGACATAGCTTGGGGTGTTACCAATGCAACCCGAGATACAAGAGATTGGTATGCTATTCAGTTTAAGGATGAAAACAGAACAGAATACCTTTATGATGAGGTTTGGGTGAAAAGCACTTTTAGGATTGAAGAAATCAAAGTCAAAGGGCAAAATTCTTTTATGGATACGGTTGTTTATACACACTATGGTCCGGTAGTATATGATAAAAACTTCAGGTCTGAGAGGAAGGATGTTAATTTTTCTTTGAAATGGACAGCCCATATGGAGTCAAATGAGCAAAAAACCTTCCTTTTGCTTAACAAGGGCAAAAACCATGACGACTATATCAATGCATTAAACTATTATACTTCGCCTGCCCAAAATTTTGTATTTGCCTCAAAGGATGGGGATATTGCGATGAAAGTTCAGGGAAGATTTCCATTGAAATGGGAAGGTCAAGGGAAATTTTTGATGGATGGGAAA
>NZ_CDSBKL010000529.1:0-2375 GCF_977115555.1 Aquiflexum sp. | reverse complement strand
TGATATCAGGATCTTGGAGGATAAATTCCTTCTAGTGAAATAACATGATATACTGCCAGATAGGGAGGCATATTGTTAAATGGTTGTCCCCCTCCTGCAACTCCAACCATGCCTGGATTCATTGCAGTATTTGAATTTGAAGCATGGGCCTTGACGCCAATTGGATCTGCTCCCCGCTCAGGTATCACATTGGCATTGGCAGGGAAGGCATTGGCAGGATTTGATTGGGTACCAGCCGCTGATGAAGCCTGAATGGTATGATTATGGGGAGGAAGGTTACTTACTGTTAAAGTGGTAGTAGGCGACCCACTAACTTCACCCTGAACATAACGGGGCAAGCCAGGACCCTGACCTGGATGGAGCGCCATGCGTCCCCTAAGATCGGGCAGCGCAAAGGTTGTTTGACCATTTCCCCCATAGGTGGTGCCTAGCAATGAAAATAAGGCATCATATTCTGAAATTGCTAAGAGCTGTCCATTACATAATGCCCATCCTTGAGGGGCAAAATTGAAACTTGTCTCCACGATTTGTCCTATAAATGGTTGCATACTTTTGTATTTTTAAATGATGAAATGATTTAAAACCCCTTTATACTGGTTAATAGTAGTAACTCCAAAATTTCTGGAATTTTCGGAGTTAACTTGAAGAAATACTTCCTGATTATCTTTGTTTCTTAAAGAAAAGCCCTTTGACTTATCTGATGTGTCTGAATCTGTAAAAAACCAATCGACATCTTTGCTGCTTTCTACAAAGTCTCTATAATTCAAATAAGGAAAAACATCTTTGGGGTTTTCCAACAAACAGATGACCTTATCGCATCCCTCATTTTTCAAATTTTTACTTTTTGATTGGATTATGTTGAGGATTTGATTAACACTTTGGTTACTTCCCGTGAAAGCAATACCTAAAACTCCGATCTTTTTTCCATTCACTTTGATAATCACCTTTTCTTGGAGAGCAGCCAATCCGCCTCTGGTACTTTTATCAAAATTTGAATTGATTAGAGGGTACGGCGCTTCCGCAATTTTCTTTTGCAGATCATCATCAGAAAGCTCCAAAAGACCCGGGTCAAAATTGATCAGTTGGGCGATGGATCCTGATGCACCGGTACCAATCATATCCATTGTATTTCCATCCCCACCCGAATTAATAAAAATCAGGGCAGAATTTCTTGCATAGTTGGAGTCCATGAGATTCCTCAGGTTCTCTTCATCTATTCCCGGACCGAGATGTACCCAACTTATTGACTTGGGGTCTCCCAAAGCCAATACCGCCGAAGGAATAGGAATCAATGAGGATACCACAGTGGCAGCTATTGATTTTTTTATAAATAATCTTCTAGAGAAATTCATATTTGAGATATTTATTTTGAAGGCTAACCGATAAACAAAATATTGACATATTGTTTTTAATTTATTTGAAACGAAACGGATCCATAGCTAAGAACACCGTCAAAAGGATAAACTCCAAAGAGAAATCGAAAAGGATCTGCATTTGCATAAGGAAACAAGATGCTTCCTCGATCCAAAAGATTGATTAAGAATTAGTCTATCCATATCGGTATATTTAATTTATAGCATAAATCTCAAATCACCCCTTCATGTATGTTAAGAATTATAACTTTCTGTTTTTCAGTTTTTTAAAACATTTTTTGAGAAAAACATTGAATCAGGATTGGGTGAATTTTCAAACTAGCGACAGGACTTAAGGTGTGTTCCCCTAAGCTTAATCCTCATTTGAAAATATTATGTATTAAAAATAATGATTTTTAAATACAAATAAATGTAAAAAAGGACGAACACCACCTTTTTATGTCCCAATGGTTGGTTTTATTTTCCCAATGGAAAGCAAGTAGGAAAAGGCATGCCAAAAAGAAACCAAATTGATAAAGATCGGAGGACAAAATCCAGAACTACCATTGTGATGTTGAATAGCCAAAGTGACGGCATCTTAATTCTTGAAATTCAACATGTGGTATTTGGTAAATCTTGGGTCTTTTATGTTAACGCTATATGGTTGCACAATCTGGGTCTGCTCGCTGAAATTAGATTGTCATTATTTTCAGCTTCGCGTTGTCAAATTCTCAATGTATTCTATAAATCAAGTCTTGTTTTTTTGTCTTGAATCTTGCGCCTATTTGGTTGTCAAGTTGGGTAGTCCGACATTACTAATTTTAAACTCAGAATTCTGAATTCACCAAGTCTTGTTTCTTGAGTCTTGCTTCTTGGATCTTTTTTTATTCTCTGACCAACAGTTTCATTTTATCAGGTTTAAGGAGACCTTTAACAAAAAAACCGGGCAAACCCAATCTTCAATATGAAGGTCAGATTTGCCCGGGTCTTTGTTTAATCCATTTTTCATTTCACCGGTGTTAA
>NZ_CDSBKL010000528.1:0-2392 GCF_977115555.1 Aquiflexum sp. | reverse complement strand
CCTCGAAATCATTCATAATTTCTTCTTTGCTCATGCCATTTGACATCCAATTCAAAACATCATAAACAGTAATCCTAGTCCCTTTGATACAAGGTTTGCCAAATCTTTTTTCAGCCCGAATTTCAATATATTCTTGATAGTTCATATTCTACAATTTTTCCAAACTTTAAACCACTTTTTAATTTATAATTCTTAATTCAAAACTTTTCACCTCACTCCATAACTCAACCGCATCGTGATCGAAGCGGTTTTTTCTTTGGAACTTGTATTAAAAGTACCTCCCCAAGAATAGTCCTCGGCGGAATTTTGACCGGTGATCTGGAAGATTCCCATGTTGGCGGAAAGTAGGTTGCCAAGTTTAGAGCCGGAGTTTTCTGCTATTTTTTCAGCCCTTAAACGTGCATCTTCGGTTGCTTTGGAGATCATTTCGATCTTGAGACTCTCGAGTTGGGTATAGTAATAGCGGGGAGGCTGTGAGTAGAATTTTACTCCCTGAAGCAGGAGGTCGGTGATTTCTCTGGAGATTTTTTCCACCTTATCCACTTCATTGGATTCTATTGAAAGCGTTTGGTTGAGTTGGTAACCTAAAAATGTCTGTCCCATAAAATTGCCGCTGCTGCTATAGTTCTGTCGGTACAGCGGATTGGTATTGATGGCTTGGAAAATGATTTTTTCCTTGGGAATGCCTTTGGAAACCAAGTAATCTGTGACGGCTTTTCTGTCTTTTTCAAGGTCTGAATAGGCTATTTTTATATCCATGTTTTCCCTGCTGAAATTACCTTCCCACACTACGAGGTCGGAGGTAAAGTTCTTTTCCCCCAGACCTGTCACATCCACTGTTCCGGATTTTTTGTTTCTGTTGATGATGGCATTACCAAGAATCGCAGCGGAGACAATGATTGCCAAGGCGAAAATTATTGCTGTCAGGTGTTTTTTCATGGTTTGCATTGGATTGGGAAGAATGGGGTTTGGAGACTTCTATAAATTTAGAAATAAATCTTTGGGATCAATATTAAGATGAGCTGAATTTTGAATTGCGACCGTATTTGGCTTTTCTTTCAAAATCAATTTACCCGCATTCTATATCCATTCCCGACCGGCTTTTCCAAGTCAATGAGGTAGCCATTTACCAGCGCATATTTCAAAGCACCATCTTTGGAAAGAAAGAAATTGGGACTTCCTCCTGTGCGGATTCCAAAAGGAATGGAAGTACTGTTTTTAAAAGCCAAAATCGGTAAATCATACAATTCCCTATCTTCTGCATCTTTGACCTTCACCGCAAGAAATCCTGCTTTAAGCAATTCAAGAGTCTTGTCAGCTGTCAGGTCTCCAACTTTTCCGAAAGCGGTTTCGTAGATTTTTCCTTCTGTGATTTCCATTCCTGTAGCATCCAATTCTTCATAACCGTAAAAAATCGACAAATCCCCCAAATCATCAATTCCCCCACTGACGTAGTATGAACCGTTGGCATCGGTTTCCCTTCTCCTGATTCCCAAATCTATCGGGTAGGTCAAGGAATCTTTTTTCATTTCGATGTTCCGGATCATGACATCCATCAGACGGGTGGCATTTTCGGGAATGGCATCATATTCATCAAGGGAATAATCCACAAAAGCCTGATCTGCGATTTCTTCCATGGCATGAAGCATGATCATGAAATTCAGCTTGCGGATATATTGCTTCTCAGGATCGTTCGGATAGCCGCCGGATTCGATCAGAATGGTACTCGTACCCCATTTCTGAAAGTTATCCCCAAAAGCCCTCGGTTCAAAAGCATCGTCGTACTTGCCGACATGTCCGGGTGCAACAGCTTCCATCATCCTGTTCATCCCGACGATTACCTGCATGGCTTTTTTGCGGACATCGTTGATCTCTGTTTCGAAATTGTATGCAGGTGCCAAAATGGAAATCGTGGCAGGTGTAGCTACCTCTCCTGCTGTATAATAAGTCTGTTGGTCGTGTAGATTAAATCCGAAATCCGGTGAAAAGGTATCACGAGCGTTTTTCAAGATGACAGCCTCAGGAGAAGCGAGTTTGGCGGCATCCCTGTTGAGGTCAATGTCCAAGGCATTTCTCCTCATCCATTGGTCCATGCCGTCAGGATTGACGATGGGGATAAAACGGATAGTAAGCTTCTCCAACAATTTATTCCTTAACTCTTCCAAACCATCATTTTCCCCTTCAAAAAAGTTGAAGAGGTCAAACAAGGCCATCGTCGCAGTGCTTTCGTTTCCATGCATCTGCGACCAAAGCATGACCTTTGTTTCGCCTGTGCCAATGGTCATCTGATAGATTTCCTTTCCTTCTACAGATTTCCCGATTTCTTTCACTGCGAATGTTCCTTTACGATCCTTGACCAAATGAATCACATCAGCATGCTTAAACCTTCGTT
>NZ_CDSBKL010000527.1:0-2411 GCF_977115555.1 Aquiflexum sp. | reverse complement strand
AATTCTTTTTGAAAATATTTAATCATCCGAGTTTCTATTACCTTTTTATAGGATTCCTCCAACTCACTGAATCCAAAAATTCCAAATGAAGCATGTACTTTTTGAAAGGCTTCCTCGATGTTAAGTTTCGGATTTTCACCAAGCATTGTTTCCACTTTGCAAGCCACATGGTCCAGGATTTCATATTGGACATCGATTTCAGGATATCCTTTTTTGGAAATCAGTTTTTTAAGTTGCTCGATCTGTGGTTTGGTGAGTTTCATTGTTTGGCAAGTTTCAATTTTTCATAAGTTTTGCTGACCAACCTGATCCCGATGAGCAATTGCCCGGCTAAGATTCCCATAAAGGCCGGCATAAAGATTTGCTTTGGAAGAGATGAAAACTCAAGTAACAAGTCAAAAGAAAATGACATGCATGCGTACAGGAAAAACATGCTGTTGATGACGGACATAAACTCACTGCTATTGCGCATGGGCTTAGTGAAAATCCAATAGAAAAATGGTGCCGTATTTACAGTGATCATGACGATCAGGAAAGTTGAATATGTATGTCCTGCTTCTATGGAACCGATATGGATCAGGAAATAGGTCACGCAAAATGCGAGCAAAGCCAACCCGAAATTCTCCGGATTTAGCCAACCTTCAAATAATTTTTTGAATGCGGAAGAATGGTGACTGAGTAAAACCTGTCTTTGGAATTTATCAAGGTTCAACTTTTTAAGCTCTAGATCCAAAGCGAATTCAAATGAAACCGTACTGTCTTCCATTTCCTTCTCAATGGCTGAGGCTAGGTGGTCTACCAATTCCGATCGAATGTCTTGGTAGTAAATACCCGGTTTGATGGATTCGTTTATCTTTTCGATTTGGGGTTTGGAGAGTTTCATATCAAGGATTTTTTGGATTTGATTTTCCATACTTCAAAAAGGGAAATCCCATAAAACATAAGAATTATTGAAAGAATCAAGCTGATCTGTGGAAGGAACGCAAAAGGAATTTCATGAATGTTCAAGAATATCTTTGACATTTGAAGCAATCCATTAAGGATGAGAACCGGCAAAGTAATCCTTAAGACCAAAGCTTCGGATAAATAGGATTTGATGATGTCCTTTTGTTCAGTAAAAATGCTTTTTGCGATCCGTGTTCTTTTTCGCCAATTGAAAAGCACAAAAATCGAGAAAATGGCCAACAGTACAATCGGTACATACATCATCAGGAAATATTGCTCGTCGGTCTTTAGGTTCATTGATACAGTGAAAAGTATCAACAAAAGGCCAAGGCTGTAAATCAGTTTGGAAAAGCAGAAGTAGTTTTTAATGATCTGCCATTGGGATTTAGAAATGTCCTTTCTGAGGTTTTTCTGAAGATTTGCCTGCAAGGCATGGCAATATCCATAAGTGAATTTTTCTTCGAGTTCTGCCAATTGATCATCAAAATCAACTTCCCCAAATTCCTGCAGGTGGCTGACATAATGGTCATAGACTTCCATGAGGATTTCCGCCGAAGAGATTTCTTTTCGGACGATGGCGTTTTTGATGGATTGCAATTCTATGGCAGTCAGGTTTCGCATTTCTCTTCGGACAACCTTTGAGGTCTTCAAGACCTCGAAGGTTTATTTAATCATGGATAATTTTTTATTACCTCGGAAAGGCTGAATTTTTACTGAAACCTTCGAGGTTCTTTAAAACCTCAAAGGTTATGTCAATCCCGGATTCCAGGTGGGATTCAGGATTCTTTGGAGGTTTTCTACAAATCCCTGCAACTGGGCCATTTTGTTGTCCACCTCCTTTTGACCGTCTTTGGTCAGGCTGTAATATTTTCTAATACGGTTGTCGACCTGCTCGATTTCTGTGGTCAGCAATCCTTCGGCTTCCAACTTGTGCAGAGCAGGGTAGAGGGCACCTTCTGTGATTTTGATTTCCCCGGCGGTGAGTTCCTTGACTTTTTGGGTAATCTCATAGCCATACATCCGATCATTTTCCGCAAGTAACTTGAGAATAATGGTCTGAAGGCTTCCTTTGATTAAGTTATTGTTGGACATGGTTTCTGTGATGCATTGGTAAGTCAAATATATAAAAAAATTATATACATAAGAAAATTGGGTATATGTTTGAAATCGCCTACAAATTGCCATTGAATTTATTTTCAGCAGCAAAATAAGTTTGCTCAATATTTTCCAAAATTCAGGGAGTTTAATTTATTCACCTTTGATTTTGATAATAGTCAGAAAAACCATCACTTTGAAATCATGAACTACCAAGCAATCATTGAAGACATCTATAATGAATTAAAGGACCAGGATTTTGGAGGAAAAGTCGCTGACTATATCCCTGAATTGGCAAAAGTCAATCCCGATCATTTTGGGATCGCCTTGGTGGATTTGGAGGGGAAAGTCTATGGCGCAGGAGATTTTGA
>NZ_CDSBKL010000526.1:0-2413 GCF_977115555.1 Aquiflexum sp. | reverse complement strand
TTTATTTGGGCGCAAAGAACCTCAATTTTTTGAGATGCGGTAAATCACATTCTTGCCCCCACCTGAAACATAGATATCACCGGATAGGCCAACTGCTACGCCATCAAAGAAGTTAGTAGGAGGTAAGGCAAGATCCTGACCAAAAGCAGGTTTACTCAGGCTGAGGCCATCTGCAATTTTGCTCACGACTCCTGTGGCCAAGTCTATTCGTGATAACCTTGAAGCACCTGTTTCCACAACCAGCAGGCCGCCTTCTTTATCCCATGCCAATCCTTCCGGACTCATCAATCCCGTGGCTAATGGAAAAGGTGTACTTGGCGTATCGCCGTTAAATCCTACCTGCCAAACAATGCCTGTACCCCAGTCAGCTACCCATAAGGTTTCCCCGTCAGTTGCCAAACCACTTGGAGCAAATACATTGACGCCATCTATAGGTAAAATTATTGACTTGTCACTTGCCCGGACCACGCCGCCTAGTCCCAAATCGGAAACTGCAATATCACCTTTAAACCGGATAGCATCAATAGGTATATCCAATGGATAGGTTTCAATTACCTGATCAGATTGTGGATTCCAGATTTGAACTACTCCTCCGAAATAGGAAGACACGATCAGATTCTCACCGTCTGCAGAAAGAGTAAAAGGAGTGGTCAGATTTCCTTCACCACCGAGTAAATCACCTTTATAAACATTTCCAACTTTGCCAGTGAGTCCATTCATTTGGTACAATCGGAACAAGTCGGCTACATACAATGCGTCTTTTTTATTTGCCCCCGGTAAAACTGCCATACCTTGGGGTGCTATCATGCCTCCGCGACTGATGGTCCGTGGCTGACCACTTGGTAGTATTTGTACTACAGTGCCAAAATCTGCATTAGAGATAAAGAGGGAGCCATTGGAGTCAAAGGCCAAGTTGTCAAGTCCAGGTTGGATTTTTACAAAAAGTGTTTTTTCTCCGGTCGATGTGTTTACTTTAAATACTTCACCTGTTTGGTCCAATACATGTAGGACTCCCTTTGAATCGAACTTTGCGGCAGCGGGAACTGTGAAGCCACCGGCTACGAATTCTGCAGTTCCATCAGCAAAAGGATTGGTAGAAGGTGGGGTTCCTGGCCCTCCGACATTTACCCTAATCACCGCACCTCCTGCAAAGAGAGGTCCGTACAATTTACCATCTGGACCGAAGTCAAATCCATTTAAAAAGCCAAGGGGAAATTCGATACCCGGGTTGCTGCTAACAATAATCGGTCTAGGTGGTGCCTTGAGCTCGGGATCCAACTCGTACAACCCATCACCCCTAAAGCAGAGTCCTACAAACAAACGCCCATCATCTGAGAAAGTGATAGGATTGACTCCAGGTGCTACAGGCTGTTTGGTCACCACTCCTTGGGGGGTCATGCGTCCTACCTCACCAATATTGATATCGGTCCAATAGAGCGAGCCATCCGGTCCAAAAGCCAAATCATCAGGGGAGATCACCCCTTTGTCAGTTCCGATCTTCTTGATGATTTTGCCGTTTTGTTTGTTCATGACGACTATTTCCTGACCTCCAAAACTGGCAACGTAAAGATTGCCATCAGGACCGAAGTTTACACCATTGGCACTTTTGATGGGAGATCCCGTGTAAATCTCCTGGACAAGGAGTTTTGTATTCTTTCTGTTATTGGCACCCTGAGGGATAAGCTCATGGATCTCTTGGCATGCTGTAAATGAAAGCAGCAAAGCCAAAGCGGCTAAAATGGGATAAGGTTTACGTTTCATTTTTTTTTCTTTGGTTAAATGGTTAGAATTTTGAAAAGCGGTTTTCATGTTTAATCGATATTCATTTTTGTAAAAAAGCATTTTAAACTTCTTCTCTAATGAAGTGTCTCAAAACGCTTCATTAACGTTGACCTAAGCTACATTTAAGGAGAGAATCCGACCGTAGGTATTGTTGCAGATCCTTTAGACTTTGTTCCAAATGAGGGAAAATGTAGATTTCTATGTCAATTCCCCATCAAGAAAAATTTTGTAAAAATTTGAATTGAAAAAAAACCATTGACGATTACACGCCAATGGCTTTTTGTATTACCTGATCTATGTTTATATTGAATCTAAGGTAAGAACTTGCCTAAATTATTGGTTTAGCCATTGATTCATAGGCTTTAGACTTTGTTCCAATTCAAGGGAAAAGCTGATTTTGCCTTTTTCTTAAGCCAGAAAGAATAAATCTATAAAAAGTTGGATCGTCAGGTCAGTTTTGAAAAACCGGTTCTTATGCTTAAAAAGAATATGGATGTACGCAATTATGCCTTTAACATAAAAATTCGAAATAATTCTTGGTCAAAAACTGAAATGCCTGATACTTCCGACTTCGTTCCGATAGCTATCGGAATTCCGTCAAGCTTGAAATACATTAGAGGCTTACTGTCAA
>NZ_CDSBKL010000525.1:0-2438 GCF_977115555.1 Aquiflexum sp. | reverse complement strand
TTTTTTGTGTACAATAAATGTAATGTTCAAAAAAGCCTTAAACAGTGATGAAAATCACATTTATAAAAAAATAGAAAAAATTTTTCTTAAAAAAACAGAATCTGGGTGCAAGGTTCAGAATTATGGCTTGTCTTTTTATGAATTTTTAAACAGATTTTTTAATAAAGGGATTTATTATCTATTAAAACCCATTTTTTGAAAACCTGGTTGGCTTCTTCCTTGAGGATTTGGGAAAATGGAATTTTCCTTTCATCTAACGGTAATTCAAGTTCCTCATATATAAATTGGTCATCGAAGCCAACGGCAGCAGCATCTTTTTTGGTATTGGCATAAAATACCCGAGATGGCCTGGCCCAATAAATTGCCCCTAAGCACATCGGGCAGGGTTCACAAGAGGTATACATGTCACAGCCGGTCAGTTGGAAACTACCGAGGTTTTTGCAGGCATCCCTGATAGCGACTACTTCTGCATGTGCGGTAGGGTCATTGGTATCAAGGACGGAGTTATACCCTTGGCCGATTACCTTTCCGTCTTTTACTATGACACAACCAAATGGTCCGCCTTTTCCTTGTTCCATTCCGAACCGGGAAAGTGCAATAGCCATTTTCATGAATTTTTCGTGGGTTTCTTCCATGGGAATTTTTTTAAGTATCAAGTATCAAGAAGTAAGAACCGAGAAACGAGAAGCGAGAGACGAGAACTGAGTACAAAGTATCAAGAACCAAGTATCAAGATGCGAGAGACGAGAAGCGAGAGACGAGAACTGAATACCAAGTATTAAGTACCAAGTACCAAGTATCAAGTACCAAGAAGAGCACGAATCTTCGATGAAATAATCAGTTAAACAAATAACCATTTACCACTACTCCAATTCTCCGATAACTTGACAACTCGATAACAATGACAGCCTGACAACAATTACAACAATTACAACCACTACAACAATTACAACAATAGCAACCAATAACCATCCCCTCACCCAATCCATTTATTCAAAAATTCCATAAAGGCATCTTTGTAATTTTCACTGACCACGATCTGGGCATTTCCTATGTGGATGACGTTTCTGGATACAGAGTCGATATGGTCTAGATTGATGATGAATGAACGGTGTACACGCATGAAATTGTCTGAGGGGAGTAGTTCCTCCATGCTTTTCATACTTGTCAGAGAGAGTAAGGGGTTTGGCTTGTCCTTTAAATGGACTTTTACATAATCTTTGTAGGCTTCGATATGGGTGATATCTTTCAACATTACCTTAATGAGCTGATACTCTACTTTGAGAAAAATATAATCCACCTGCTTCTCTGTTTCTACTTTCACCACCGTGTTTTTACTTTGATTCTCAAAAAATTGGTAGGCTTTTGTAGCTGCCTTCAAAAACTCCTCATAACTGAATGGTTTGAGAAGATAATCGAGGGCATCTACCTTATATCCTTCCACCGCAAATTGGTTGTAGGCCGTAGTGAATATGATTTTTGGTTTTTTGGTGGAGGTTTTGCCATCAAGGATTCTGGCTAATTCCATTCCCGAAAGGTCAGGCATCTGAATGTCTAAAAAAATGAGGTCAACCTCATTTTGGTTCACATAGCCCAAAGCCTGTATGGCGTTATCAAATTTGGATTGCAGGCTGAGAAACGAAGTCTGTTCGATGAATTTGGAGACCATATCCAAAGCCAAAGGCTCATCATCTACCGCAATGCATTTGATTGTCATGAGAGCTGAAGTTTCAAAGTTATCTTAAATTGGTTTTCAGCGTTTTCTTGGTCGATATCCAACGTGTATTTGCCAGGATAGAGTAAGTCAAGTCTTCTAATGGTATTTGTCATACCTATTCCGCTTGCACTTCCTTCAGGCGTATTTTCGGTTGATTTGAAGATTGTATTTTCGGTATGCAATACAAGATAGTTTTTCTCTTTTGAAAGTGAAATTAGAATATTGCTGCCATGCTGGGAACTGATGCCGTGTTTGAAGCAATTTTCAATAAAAGGTAAAAGGAGCATCGGAGCGATTTCTGCATCTTCTATTTTATCAGGAATCCGGATTTCAAGCTTTACTTTGCCTGTAAGTCTCAGTTTCATCAATTCTATGAAATCTTTTATAAACTCATTTTCCTTAGAAAGAAGCGTATGGTTTTTTTCCGTTTCATACAGTACATAACGCATCATCCTACTCAGTTTCAATAACGCTGTTTTTGCCTTTTCAACATCAATATTCGTCAATGCATAAATATTGTTGAGAGTATTGAAAAAGAAATGCGGGTTAATCTGTGCTTTGAGGTAGGAAAGTTCGGAATTGATCTGCTGCTGTTGGAGTTCAAGCCTTATTTTTTCGTCAGATTGCCATTTTTGGACTGCGCCGATGCTCGTGCTGATGCCGACGGACATGTAAAAAATCAAAAGGCTGGAAATATCCCAATACAAGTTTCTTGGCCTTG
>NZ_CDSBKL010000524.1:0-2439 GCF_977115555.1 Aquiflexum sp. | reverse complement strand
GGAATGGGAGAATTTCACCCCATGTCCTGGACCAACGAATATGACGGAGGCAGGATGTTTTATACCGCAATGGGACACACAGATTGGGCTTTCTTGGATGCTGACTTCCTCAAGCATGTCTACGGTGGAATTTGGTGGGCAGCCAAAGGATTTCCTATAGATTAAAAGCAAAAGATTTATTCAATATAACAAGGCAGGATCCAAAATCCTGCCTTGTTTTTTTAAACCATTTTTCCTGAAATATCTTTTTGGGCGTTAAAATACCCCAGATTATTTCCACTTTATTTCAATTTATATCTACCATATTTCTTTTTATATCCAATCTTCTCAAAAATTCCTTAAGTACACTGTCATATAATCGTAACTTTTTGACACTAAAGATCAGAAATGAAAAACCATTGGCTCGAAACTGTACTCAAAGAACTTCATCAGGAAGCTTTCCATTGGTCGAGACAGTGCTGTGGTTTTGATGAGGATCAGGCCAAGGATGTCTTACAGCTCGTTTATCTCAAGATCTTGGAAGGTAAAGCCAACTACAGTGAAAGGGCGAAAGTCAAAACATGGCTGTTTTCGGTGATTAGATTTACCGCTTTGGAGGAAAGAAGAAGAGAGACAAACACCTCTCCATTGGAAGATTTGGATTTGCCATATCAGGAAGATCCTCCCGAAAACGAATCCCATGAGGCTTTGCTCCAGGCGCTACCGGACCGTCAAAGAGAAGTGTTGCTGATGGTGTTTTACCATGACATGACCTTGGAACAATGTGCCGAAGTAATGCAATTGCATATCGGTACAGTTCGGACACATTATGATAGGGGGAAGAAGAAATTGAAAGAGTGGATTGAAAAAACAAGAATCGAAAAGTGATGAATAACCAAACCGATAAAAAATTACAAGGCTTTTTCGATCAATTGAAGGAAAATGATCGAGGAATTCAGATTCCGGCTTTTCCTGAACCTGCAAGACAAAGAAGGATCAATTGGTGGATTCCTATTGGGATTGCGGCTTCGTTGATTTTGGGTTTTTTCCTTTGGCCTGAAGACAGTCAGGATTTAGTTCCTCCGGCTGAGGTTATCATTATCACGCTTGAAAAAGATGAAAATAACAACCAACAAATCCTGATTGAAGAAAAAACCTATCTGGAAACCTGGGAATCTCCAACATCTTCCCTTTTGACCGAATACTGAACCAACTTTATATTTTGAACCATGAAAAATAACTTCCTTTTCCTCCTCCTATTCTTCGCTACAAGCTTGGCCAATGCCCAAGATATGTTTCAGGAATACCTTTACTCTGCTGATGTCGTCATGAAAAACAGGGATAAAATCTCCCTTTCTGACGCACAGGCAGAGAAAATCAAAAAAATCCACAGTACCAATGCAGCAGACTTCAGTACGCTCAAATGGGATCTGGATGCAGCTACGGAAAAGCTGAAAAAACTTCTTTCAGAATCCAAACCTAATCCCGAAACAGTTTCCAAGCAGATGGATGTTGTTTTAGATCTGGAAAATCGGTTGAAGAAAAAGCAGCTCAGTACATTGGTAGCAATTAAGAATGTACTTACAGAAAGCCAGCAAGCGTCACTGAAAGCAACTAAAAATTGGGTTATTTATGGCAACTCAACAAAAATTCCCTCAACATTAGAAAGCAATAGTCCTCAATTTAGAGTTGGCGTACCGTTCCAAATAGATTCTGAGAGAGAAGGTTCTGTAGAACCTGTAAAAGGAATAAGCAGTACGGTAAGCCCGTCAGGTGATGTGGTAATTACTCCCGGATCCAAGTCAACAATATATTTTCAAGTTGATCCAAAGAATGGGGAAAATAAGCCTACGTACTACCTCAAAACCAAAAAAGGATATGAGGAATTTTTTGATTTCGATAATCTCAATCCCGATGAGATTCAAAGTATTGAAGTGTTGAAGGGTGAAACTGCAACCACAAGATTTGGAGAAAAAGCCAAAAAGGGAGCAATCATCATCACTTTGAAAAAAGACAAAGAGTAAAAATTAAACCCTCCAAGGATTCCAAAACCTTGGAGGGTTTATACTTTCAGCTTTAATCCAAAAACCTCCAATTGCTTTTGAAATTCATTGGAATATCTCCTTTCATCCTTGCTCGGAGCAGTTCTATCGGCATGTAGTTTTGGCTGATAAAGAAATCATGGAATTGCTTTTCGGTCATTTTTCCCGAGGCCAACATCTCGTTTTTCAAAGCATACACCTGCAATCCCCCGATCATATACGCCAACTGATAAAGCGGTCCATAGCTTCCTTCAAATGACCTCCTGACTTCAGCTTCGGCATTTGCCCGCTCGTGACCGACCTTGTCCACAAGGAAGTCGATACATTGCTGTGGTGTCCATTTTCCTAGATGGTAATTGAGTGAAAAGACGATCCTTGCCGCCCGGTGCATTCTCCAAAAAAGCATCCCGACTTTGTC
>NZ_CDSBKL010000523.1:0-2445 GCF_977115555.1 Aquiflexum sp. | reverse complement strand
TCTCTTTAAAAAAATCATCCTTTCAAATACCCAAACCGCAAAATATATTAATTTATGAAACAAAATTACTCTGCTTTTTGCATGATCAAGACATGCCGGTATATCCCATTGTGGATTGGAATAGTATTCCTCTGCTTTCTCAACATCGGGAATATTCAGGCTCAGGAGCTCTTTTTTTACAGTGGAGAGACAAAAATCCCACTGAAAGAAGACAGATCATCTTCTATGATCCAGTTTAAGGAAAATACCAATGTTCAAAGGACTTTGGCGAGTATGAGGGCTTCTTCATCTTTGAAAGAAGTAAAATCCATGCCTGCCAAAAATAGAGCTGTATTGAATTTTGAAAACAACCAAAGTCTTAATTCCAGACAGCTAAACAATAATATCTTCTCAAACACAGAGCCGATAGAAAGTACTTCTTTTGCTTATCAGTTAAATGATGGCATGCAATTATGGCCTACCAATCAGATTTTGTTGAAATTAAATCAAGGTCAATCTATTTCGGGATTAGAGCCGCTCCTCAGCCAGTACAAGGCTACTTATCTTAGAACAGACCATGAGATGGTGATTTTAAAAATCGACGATATCCAAAATGCATTGGTGTTATCAAACCTCATCTATGAAAGCGGATTGGTGGAATGGGCGCATCCTGATTTTTATGCTGAAATAACCAATGGCAATACCCCAAATCCCGTATCGAATAACTCGGTATTAAATAATGGTCCTATTTTCCGAATTAATCATAATCCACTATTCCGTATTGTTCTTGATCCGCTGTTTCCAGAACAGTTTCAGATGAACAATACCGGGCAGACCATAGATGGTTTTACTGGATTGAATGATGCCGACTGTAATGCATTGGAGGCATGGGATATTACTACGGGTTCTTCTGACATCATCGTGGCAGTCATAGATGATGGAGTCGAAGAACATGAAGATTTAGGAAATGTCTTGTCAGGATATACACCTGCAAGACCACTTGAAAATGGGAGACCAATTGATAGTTCCCCTTATAGTGAACACGGACAGGCTTGTTCAGGCATCATTGCTGCATTACACAATGGCATCGGGGTAATGGGAGTTGCCCCTGCTGTGAATATATTGCCTATCAATATCTTCGCAGGTGGAGAAACTAACTCAGATCTGGCCAATGCATTCTATTGGGCGACAGATAATGGTGCACACGTTCTCAGCAATTCTTGGAGTTTTAATTCTTGTACGTTTACGGTTCCAGCAATTGTAGATGCCATAAAATATGCCGTCACTCAGGGACGTGGAGGAAAAGGGTCAGTAGTCGTATTTTCATCAGGAAACAGTTATGGATCTTGTGTTAATTTTCCGGGAAATATACCTGAAGTTATTGCAGTGGGTGCTTTCGGAAACACAGGTGTGATTTCGTCTTATAGCAATCAAGGGACTGCGCTTGATATTGTCGCGCCATCTAACAATCTAAACATCAATGGTAAAAATATAGGTGCAGGAGTTCGCACCATTGACCGTATGGGGGCCGCAGGCTACAGCACCGGAAACTACACCAATACTTTTGGAGGCACCTCGGCTGCTTGCCCGGTAGTGAGTGGGGTAGCTGCATTGGTGCTTTCAATAAATCCAGACCTTACTGATGCTGAGGTAAAAAACATATTATATGCAACGGCGATTGATATGGGAGCTTTAGGGAGAGATAATACTTTTGGTCATGGACGAGTAAATGCATTCGGAGCAGTATCATTGGCAGCTAACCCAACGAATACACCTCCGGTAGCAGTTATAAGTGCCGATCCACTTTCAGGCGAGAATCCTTTGACAGTGAATTTTGATGCTTCAGGTTCAAGTGATGCCGATACTGATGCTCTTACCTATACTTGGAATTTCGGTGATGGGAATTTCGGAAGTGGACTGACTACAAGTCATACTTATACTACCCTTGGATGGTATGATGTATTTGTTAGTGTTAGTGATGGAATATTTGTAACTAATGCTACAACAGAAATTGAGGTTAAATGTCTTGACAATAACTTTCTAGTTGCATTGGAACTCACTTTTGATAGATTTCCTGAAGAAACTAGCTGGGAACTTAAGAATGCCAATGGTAACATAGTTGCCTCTGGAAGTGGATATCCTAATAGTATTAAAAACACCACAATTAAGGAGAAATTTTGTTTGCCAGAGGGGTGTTATGACTTTGTTATTAAAGATTCTTATGGAGATGGAATATGCTGTAGATTTGGTCAGGGCTCGTACAAACTGACCCAAAGAGATAATATCTTAGCCAGCGGTGGCGCGTTTGGTGCACTAGAAACAAAGAACTTTTGTCTTGATACTGAGGTGCCTGTCTTTGCGGATTGTCCTGCCGATATAGAAGTTTCTAACGGTTCAGGTACTTGCGAAGCTGTAGTTTCTTGGACTCCTCCTACTGCCACAGACAATAGTGGTTCTGTGACTTTA
>NZ_CDSBKL010000522.1:0-2448 GCF_977115555.1 Aquiflexum sp. | reverse complement strand
AAATTTCAGTTCATAAATCTTTAGATTCAAAAAAATGATTGATTGTAATCAATCCTCAAGAACCAAACCTATTTCTACTTTATTTCAATAATATTTCAACCTTATTTCTATCATACTTCAATCGAATCTCAAATCTCCTGTCTCAAATCTCAAATCTAATTTCATGAAAACCCCTGAAGAAAATTTTGCAGCATTAGGCCTGACTTTACCTCCACCTCCGAAGCCGCTTGGCGTTTATAAACCCTGTTTGGTAGATGGGAAATATCTGTACCTGTCAGGCCATGGAACTGTAAAAGAGGACGGAACCTTGATCATTGGCCGGGTCGGAAAAGACATGGACATGGAGGAAGGAAAATTGGCAGCAAGACAAGTTGGCCTAGCCATGTTAGCCACGATCAAAGCCAATATAGGCTCACTAAATAAAGTCAAGCGCGTCATCAAAGTATTGGGAATGGTAAATTGCATTCCTGAATTTGAAAGACATCCTTATGTCATCAACGGCTGCAGTGAACTCTTCGCGTCTGTTTGGGGAACGGAAAACGGAATAGGCGTCCGTAGTGCAGTAGGCTTCGGTTCTTTGCCGGACAATATTCCTGTGGAGATTGAAGCTTTATTTGAATTGGAGTAATTTACAATGATATAAATTTATAAATGCTTTGCGATATAAGGTTGATATAAATGGATACAGGTCCAAATTCAATCGCTATTCGAAGTTTTTGGCTCATTATATTTTAACAAAACCCCATTTCTAGGTCCTATTTCAATTTTATTCCCACTTTATTTCCACTTATTTCTTTTGCCAATGTTCACCATAGACGCCCATCTCGATCTCAGTATGAATGCCCTAGAATGGAACAGGGATCTGAGGCAACCTTTATCTGAAATCAATGCACGTGAGAAAGGATTGACAGATAAGCCCGACAGGGGAAATGCTGTGGTATCTCTTTCTGAACTCAGAAAGGGAAATATCGGCTTGGTGGTGGCCACACAGATTGCAAGGTATGTGACAAAAGAAAATCCGTTGCCCGGTTGGCACTCTCCCGAACAGGCTTGGGCACAGACCCAAGGTCAGTTGGCATGGTACAAAGCCATGGAGGATGCAGGAGAAATGACCCAAATCAAAGATCTTGAAAGTCTTGAGAAACACATGCACCTTTGGCTTTTTGAACTTCCTTGGACCACCAAGCCCGTCGGCTATGTTCTTTCTTTGGAAGGTGCGGATTCCATTGTCAATCTCCATTACTTGGAAAAAGCCTATAAATCGGGTTTGAGGGCTTTGGGTCCGGCACATTATGGACCGGGCAGGTATGCAAATGGCACGGATGCAAAAGGTGGATTGGAAAAAAACGGTAGGGAACTGCTCAAAGAAATGGAGCGACTTAATATTATTCTTGACGCTACCCACCTATGCGATGACAGTTTTTGGGAAGCTTTGGATCATTTCAATGGGAATGTTTGGGCAAGCCATAATAATTGTAGGACTTTGGTCAATCATAACAGACAGTTTTCAGATGATCAGATCAAAGCATTGATTGAAAGGGGGGCAGTCATCGGTGGTGCTTTGGATGCCTGGATGATGGTACCAAACTGGGTCAGAGGAAAATCCAATCCAAAAGAAATGGGCTGCAATCTGGAAAAAATGATTGACCACATGGACCATATCTGTCAGCTTGCAGGAAATGCCAACCATATCGGCATCGGGTCCGATTTGGATGGGGCCTTTGGTAAAGAACAGAGTCCCTATGATCTGGAAAGCATTGCCGACCTTCAAACATTACCACGCCTGCTTGTTAAAAGAGGATATTCTACTCAGGATATCGAAAAAGTGATGCATGGCAATTGGCTGAGATTCTTGAAAAAAGCCTGGGCCACCTGATACTTTATTTGCCATTTCTGAAGTTTGAATATAAGACCAACTTCATTTCAAGACATAAGTGGCCAAGACTTTTTGGACATCATAGACATTTACTGATTTGGAAAATTGTTTTTTGATACTTGGAATCTGCTCACTTGAAACCCATATTTTCAGTTCGGCGTCCAAGTCAAAAGTCCCAGTCGTTTCCACACTGAATCTGGAGATACTTTTGTAGGAAACAGATTTATATTCCACCTTACTTCCTGTGACTCCTTGTTTTTCGACCAAGATCAATCTTTTGGTGGTGAAAATAAATACATCCCTGATCAGTTTGAAGCCCATTTCAATATCCTCTCCATCGATCAATAGTCTGCCATAATCTTTGATAAGATCTTCTTTTTGGGCATGGCCTGCGTTACCGAGAATTGCCGAAAATAATCCCATATTTTATATTTATTCTGGATAGTTTATTCCTTTACAAGAAAGGAAATATTCTTTATTTTTTCATTCCAATTTTCAAGATTAAAAAAAGAGATTAGTTAATATTTGGCCATGTTGGTGAAAAATTTGGTTGGTTTTCTTCGCTATCTAAT
>NZ_CDSBKL010000521.1:0-2456 GCF_977115555.1 Aquiflexum sp. | reverse complement strand
TAACTTGCTGCTTTCCTCAAATGGGGCCGATAATGCCGCAACCTGCATCCATGGATCCTCCATGTTTCCAAAAAGCAAATCCTGTCTGGCTTGTGCTGCTTCAGGACTATTCAAAAACCCAAGCGTACAAAGCAATTGAAACCTGACTTTGGGATCCTTGTCATCTTTCATTTTGGGTAAATACTCCTTCAATGCAGAAGCAGCATCCAAATGCAATTCAGCTAATTTGATGGCATTTTCCCGTACGCCGGGTGCAGGATGTTTCAAAGCACTTAGAATTGAGCCAGGGCTAAGCATGCCCAATCCTTCCAAAGTCCATAATGCATGGACACTTCCTTTGGGGGAATTTTGATTTTCAGCCAATAAAGTTAAGCCCTCGGTTATCTCCTTTGATTTCTTATCCAAAAGGAGCCGCTGCGCATTTCTTCTCCACCAGATATTGGGGTCATTGAGTTTTTCTACAAGCTGTTCTGCGGAGAAATCCCCCAATTTGATGTTGTTTGACCAGTTGAGTGGTTTGGTGCCCTTTGGCGTAATCCTATAAATTCTTCCTTTATCTGTTCCATTATACAATGCGCCGGATTTGATGACTTCTTCCGCCATCCACTCCGGATGTTCGATGATCTGTCTGTAATAGTCGACCACATAGAGCGCCCCATCGGGTCCGACATACATGTTTACCGGCCGAAACCAAGAATCAGTAGAAGCCAGGAATTCCTTTTCATCATGCTGCCTGCGTGCAGTGAAAACCGTTCCTTTTTCCTCCAAAATATCTATATGGATGATATTACTAACAGGTTCGGCTACGAATACAGCTTGGTCATACTCTGGGGGAAAAGAGGCACCTAGGTAGGCCGTTATTCCACAGGCAGAAGTGATGACCCCAATATCTGTCAACAGCTGGTGTTCAGGGTTTTTTGTTATGGGAAAGACTTCAGCGGCATTGCCATGGTCGGAAATGGATTGGGTAGTTTCCGGTACAATAAGGAAGGGGTTTCGGTCAAGGTATTTTGCAGCCATCACATCCTGTATGATATGGTTGCTGTTGTTTACTACAAAGCGATGGCCCCAATTATCGAAAGTATGCCCAAATTGTGTCCTGCTGGCCAAAGCTTCCAATTGATGCAAATCAGGCTGGAAACGTACACTCCTGCCACCTGCATTTTGGATAAGTTTTGGGCCATCTGATTTGGAAGGAAAATACACCTCTGATCCCCTGTCACCAAATTCCGCCGCGTAAGTCTTTGTAGTTACCGCTTGTTCATGACCCAAATAGATCCAATTGTCCAATCCAAGCCTGGGACTATTGACGTTGTGCTGGGGATTGGAAACAGCAAATCCTGTCAGTATGATCTCTTTTATATCTGCTTTGCCGTCACCGTTATTGTCTTCGAGATAATAGACATGTGGAGGATCTGTTACGATTACTCCATTTTTCCATCTCATGATTCCTGTTGGCAGCATCAGACCTTCCGCAAAGACAATGCTTTGGTCCATCATTCCGTCTCCGTCAGTGTCAGATAGTAATTTGATCTTGCCGGTACCACTTTTATCCAAAGGGTAGCCATGCATTTCAACGACATAAAGCCTTCCAAATTCATCAATTTCCATGTCCACCGGATCCGAAATCAAAGGCTCACCGGCGATGAGCTCAATCTGAAATCCATCCTCCAATTCGAAAGTGGAGAGCGCATTTTCCAAAGATATCTCCAACACATGGCTGTTGTTGTTTTGACAGGACTGAAGGCTAAACAGAAGGAGAAGGAAAATGCCAAGGCAAACCCTGTATGGATAAAGATTTGATGGGTTCATGTTAGCGGATTTTTACATGCATTACCGAATTAATCCAATGTAGTGATTGTAACAGTTTTTTCAAATTCGAATTATACTCCTTCCATTTACATGCTTATTCCGACCTCGAATGGAAAAATTGAGCAAGGACTTTTTTGGGAAAGATTTCGAGCGCCACTTCAATAAACTAGGTAGTTAATATTTTTTTAATAAAATTAAATCTCAGAATTTTTTCACTATCTTATCAAGTAATTCAATAAACTAAAAACCACCAAAAATGAAAAATCTAATAATTGTTTTTCTAGCCGCATTGATTTTCACATCATGCAATGAGAGTAGTTTGATCCCTGAAGATTCTACAGCAGAATTATTGAGCGCCGATCAAAAAAATTCCGACGGGGATTTCTCACTTACTACCCCTGAAAATAGCGAAAATTTGGGCTATGGATTTAGCCTTAGGAACGGAACCCAAAAAATCAATGACAATCAGACCAATGAAGAACTTGAAAGAGGAGTTGGGGTTGCTATTCCTCTTTTCTCAGAAGAAACTGTTATAGTTAAATCAGGTAGCTGGGTAACTTTAAGATTTGGAATACAGAACCTGTTTGCGGAAGGGGAACCCTGCCCTGAAGAATTAAGTGAAGAGCAAATAGGCAACATTTTAG
>NZ_CDSBKL010000520.1:0-2459 GCF_977115555.1 Aquiflexum sp. | reverse complement strand
GATTTCACCTTACTGTCAACGACTACTAACAAATAAGCGGTCTTGTTTGATGACAATGGTGAGGTTGAATATTTTCTTCTTTACGGAATCACACAGCCCCGTTTCTCAAGCAACACCAGCACGTACACTTTCCTTTACCACAGATTATCTGGGACCTTGCCGTAGTTATCAGCCGAGCTCTTTGCATTGTGCGATTCGGTTTTCACGGCTTGCAATCCAAGCGACACCAACTCCTGATTATTCGGCGAAGTTTCAAAATACAATAATTATTACACCATGTGTTGTTGCTGCCCACCGGCAATCTCAGCCATATTCTGTCTATGGGCCCAAAGTGGATGCAGTAAAAGCAGAAAAAGTCACTGTTCTTTTCACTGATTTTGTTGAGTTTTCAATGTTGGCAAAAGATATTGAGCCGGAAAAGCTGGTAGAAAGTATTGATTTTTATTTTAAAGGTTTTGACGAGATCATAAATAAATATGGTCTTGAAAAGATCAAAACCATAGGAGATTCTTATATGTGTGCAGGAGGAATTCCTACTCCAAATGAAAACCACGCCATTAACATGGCGAAAGCTGCAAAGGAAATGATGGTTTTGGTCGAAAAAGCCAAATCCAAGGATAATGGCTTACCTCATTTTGAAATCAGGATAGGGATTCATTCCGGTCCTGTGGTGGCAGGGATTGTGGGGATCAAAAAATGGCAATATGACATTTGGGGTGATACAGTCAACATCGCCTCAAGGATGGAATCTGCATCAATTCCAGGGAAAATCAATATATCAGAAACTACCTATGACTTGATCAAAAATGATTTTTCTTGTGAATTCAGGGGGAAAATCGATGTGAAAAACCGTGGGAGTTTTAAGATGTATTTTTTGAATTGAGTAATGCTTTGAAATTGGTATGAATGTATATGGTTTAGTTAAAGAATGTCTCCCAAAATTCATTTCTCGCTTCAAATCAAATACTTCTTTCTAACCATTTTTAAACAACCTTCATTGCCATTGGATCCCATAATATTGGCTTTTGCAGGTCAATGCTCAGGTTGCAGGCTAGGGAAGGCGCTGCTGCCCGCAAACCAAAGGAAGCATCCTCAAGGATTGAACTGCCTGTCCGGATTCCATTGAAGAAGGAAATCATGTGGTCCAATCTGTCATCGTATCCTTTTGGAGCGTTGAAATTGACGGTTTTCCCCATGTCATAGCCCCCCTGTCCGGATCCATAGGTTTCTTTGTACCACTTTTTGAATTCTTCTTTCTGTTTGGCAGAAAAGCTGGTAAAGGAATCATATCCACCAAATCCCGGCTCAGCATGTCGCTTGATCGTGGTGACTTTAAAGTCATTCCATCCGATATCTATGACTCCGTCAGTGCCATAGACTTTGAGTCCAAAACCGCCTTTTCCTTCTCCATCGGCGAGATTGACACGGGTGTAAACCTGAAAGGAGTCGTGTTTTTCATTTTTGGGATAATCCATCAGCGCATTGATGATATCATATGCATCCCTGCCGTCTTTCCAATATTTCAATTCCCCAATACTGAAAATTTTATTTGGGCCATAGGAATCCGTGATGGTATGGATGCTTGTCAACAGATGCACAATCAAATCTCCGGCAGCACCTGTTCCATAATCTTTGTAATTCCTCCACCTGAAAAATCGCTTGGCATCAAATTCGGTTTTTGGTGCATGACCCAAAAAGGTATCAAAGTCAACAGTGGCAGGGGAGGCGTCGGTGGGGATGGAGTATTGCCATGCACCGCGTGAATCTGATCGGTCACAGAAAGCCTGTACATAAGTAAGGTCACCGATCATACCGCTTTGGAGTATTTTTTTGGCTTCCAATATTGCCACTGAACTCGCCCTTTGGCTTCCTACCTGAAAAACTTTTCCTGTAGCTTTTTGGGTATCGATGATGGCATGGCCTTCATTGATCTGTTGGATCATGGGTTTTTCACAATAGACATGCTTACCGGCTTTCATGGCATCTACCGCCATGCGCTCATGCCAATGGTCAGGAGTGCATATCAATACAGCATCAATGTCAGGTCGTGCCAATATTTCCCGGTAATCTCTGGTAGTATAGAAATCCTTTCCCCATTTCTCTTTGGCATATTCAAGCCTTCCGGTATACAAGTCACATGCGCCAACCAACTCCACGCCATCCACCAAAAGCGCAGTATCCGTATCATAATGTCCGATGATACCTGCACCGATCAAGCCAATCCTGATTTTGTCATTGGCACTGACTTTCATATTGGATTTTAGCTCAATTGAATTGGCCGCTGCCTCATTGGGCAATCCTGTTCCCAAACCAGCCAAAGCCAAAGAGCCTCCGACTTTTTTCAAAAAATTCCTACGTTGATTTCCCATTTTACTTTTATTTTTTCTATAAAAACATTCAGTTGCCTCGTTACCTTAATCTTTCCTTAAATCAATATCCTGAATTATCATTTCGCTTTG
>NZ_CDSBKL010000519.1:0-2471 GCF_977115555.1 Aquiflexum sp. | reverse complement strand
AACCATTCAAACAAATCCTCAAAACCTCCTTTTTGTAACCTGGGATTCGGAAAGCACGAATTACCTGGAGTCCCTGTTCTTTCCGATTTTTAAAGGATTGCAGGAAGATGGTGGCTTTAGGGTGCACGTGATGCAATTTTCTTGGGCAAGTACCAAGGAAGTACAACGCCTCACAGCATTGTCTGCCGATCATGTTATTGCTTATGTACAGTATCCCATTCACCGCAAACCTATCGCTGCTATTGGAGCAATATGGTCTGTTTATCAAGGGGTTCACTATCTCAAAAAGTACATCCAAGAACACCAAATAAATGTGTTGATGCCTAGGTCCACCATGCCTGCCATGATGGTCAACAGACTCTGGGATTGGCTATCCACAAAGGCTGTTTCTTTGGTTTTCGATGCAGATGGCTTTCCCTTGGAGGAAAGGGTTGATTATGCCGGATTGGATCCAAATGGAAAACAATACCGGCTTTTGAAAAAGGAAGAGAGGAAGATGTTGAAGCGGGCAGACAAAGTATTGGTAAGGACGCAAAAAGCCTTGGATATCCATGTGGCAAATATTGGAGAGCGATATCGGAGTAATTTTTTTGTGGTGGGCAATGGGCGTGACAGCGAGATTTTCAAACCCGATTCTCAAAGCCGGTTGCGGATACGCCGTGAATTGGGTATGTCCGAAAAGGATTTGCTTTGGATCTATACCGGTACTGTTGGTCCCCAATACATGGTAGATGAGATGATGGGATTGTTTCAAGAATGGCATCGTGAACAATCAGGATCCAAATTTTTGATTTTGACAAGAAATCCCGGTTATGTTGAAACAAGGATTCCAAACGAACTCAGGAATGCTGTAGTCATCAAAAATGGGGCTTTTGCAGAGATCCCCTTTTACCTTTCTGCCGGTGATGTGGGTTTAAGTTTGAGGAAATCAGCCCCAAGCCTATCAGGGATTGCACCAATCAAGCTGGGCGAATATATATTGTGTGGCTTGCCTGTGATTGCTTCCAAGGGAGTAGGAGATACCGAAGCGATTTTGGAAGGAAAACCGTTTTGTTACCTTCTGAAGGAAGAGAAAGAAGTGGTTTTTTCTGAAAATCTGAGTGCGTGGATGCTTGGTCTTGGAAATCTGGATAGGGGTTCGATTCGGGATTTTGGAGTGGAGCAATTCAGTCTGGAAAAAAGTGTGGAGAGTTATTTGAAAGCATTGCGCGGATAAATGTTTATAGATATTATCCTTTCTTCCTGGATTCTGATTTTTGGTACTTGGACCAACGTACGGTTCAGTAAGAAGATCGGTTTGTCTAAGATACAGGATGTCGGGCTTCAGCTTCTGTGGGTTTATCATTTTCTGATTTCCTTTGTTTTTCATTATTACCTTCAAAAAAACGGCGGAGATGCCATCCGTTATTGGAATCTCACAGCTGACCTCTCTCAAGAAGCCTCGACTTGGTCGGAATATTGGGGAAGAGGCACGTTTTTTCTACAATGGCTGAATTTTGTTCCTTCCAAGGTTTTGGGTTTGGGATTTTTGTTTGGGAATGTCTTTTATGGTCTTGTTTCCTTTTTGGGTATCCGGGAGATCTATCTCGTGGCTGTCAGGTATTGGCCTGTGTCTTCTTCCAAATGGATTGAAATGGGTTGGTTGGCTTTGTTTTTTTTACCAAACCTACATTTTTGGTCTTCTGGGGTAGGGAAGGAAGCCCTTTTGATTTTAGGTATGGGATTGGCGGTAAAGGGATTGGCGGATTTGCCACGGCATTGGGTATTTTTGGTGTTGGGAGTGGTTATTTCTTTTTGGGTTCGGCCTATTGCCGGTTTGGTTTTGGGTTTGGTAGCTTGGATTTGTTTTTTGTTCCAAAAAGGAATATCATTTAGGGTTAAGTCCCTTGTATCTGTTTTGGTACTCATAATAGGGTTTTTTGCATTGAATAGGATATTTATTTCAATGCATCTGGAGGAATATTCTTTAGAAGCCTTGAGGCAATTCAATGCCGGGCAAATGGAATTTCTGAGTGGATTTGGAGCTGGGTCAGAGGTTCCAATGGAAGGATATGGCTGGGCCCAAAAGCTATGGACTCTTTTTTTTAGGCCATTTTGGCAAGATTTAAGGGATTTTTGGGATGTGGCAGCGGCAGTTGAAAATACAATTGCTGTTTTGTTGCTTGTTGGTTTGGTAGGAGGATTGGTGTTTGGGTGGGTAAAGAAAAGGCCGGTGGTTGTTCCAAAGGTGATTCTTTGCGGGTTGGCGGTAGCGGTTTTGATGGGGGTGGTGTTTTCTATGACTTTGAATAATTTGGGGATCATGGTGAGGATGAAGAGTACTTATATGGTTTTTTTTTATTTGGTGGGGTGTAGATATACCATTTTTAAATGATAATGATTATCATGTTTTCATTTCTTGAAGTAATGGATTATTCAAATGTCTTCATTACAGCTACTTTTTTTCTTGACAAAAAAAGTAGCCAAAAAAG
>NZ_CDSBKL010000518.1:0-2481 GCF_977115555.1 Aquiflexum sp. | reverse complement strand
CCAATGATTCGTCCATTTTTTTTTCTCTTTTTCCTTTTTTCAACTTTTTCTTTTCTATGTAGAAGTCAGGATATCAACATCACATCCGTCGATTTTCCATTTGACCCTTCCCTTACCAATATCGTGGGAATGTGCCAGGACGAATACGGCTTTATCTGGTTAGCCGATAACTACAGTGGCTTGGTACGATACGATGGGACATCCAAAAAGTA
The DNA here is from genome assembly GCF_977115555.1 of Aquiflexum sp. NCBI lineage: Bacteria > Pseudomonadati > Bacteroidota > Cytophagia > Cytophagales > Cyclobacteriaceae > Aquiflexum > Aquiflexum sp. Next base: position 2,269 of record NZ_CDSBKL010000518.1, on the reverse strand, counting down.
TTTCAGAGCCAATCCAAACGACAGTAGTTCACTACATACCAACAGGCTGGAATGCCTTTATGCAGGAAAGGGAGGAATTGTGTGGATTGGAAGTCTCTTCGAAGGACTAGGCCGATTCGATCCGGTCACAGAGACTTTCACACATTACCAAAATGATCCTGCCGAACCGCACAGTCTTCGAGACAATCAGGTATCTGCCCTACTTGAAGATCGCTCAGGAACCTTATGGATAGGGACGGCTAAAGGACTGGATACCTTGGACAGAAAGACTGGATATTTTGTTCATATCGAAGACGACACCCCTGCCGGTCGCCTATTCAAGGAGGCAACAGTAAGAAGTATCTATGAGGATCATGCCGGTACAATTTGGATTGGGGCAGGAAACTCATTCGACCCCCGGGATCATCCTTCATCAGGTTTGTACCGATTTGAGAAAGAGTCTGGTCTGATCACTCATTACAGACATGATTCGAATGACCCGATGTCGCTCGTTGGAAATCGAATCCGGGCTTTATTTGAGGACAGCCGGGGAAACTTTTATGTCGGTTCGGAAGGGGATGGACTTCATATCATGAATCGGGCTCAGGGCACTTTCCAACGCTTACCCAATATTCCCGGTGACCCTCATGCACTTTCCCGCCCTCCTGTCAATCCAAATGCTTTATATGCAGTGGATCACATTACTTTTATCAATGAGGATTCTCAAGGGGCTATTTGGATTGGAACCTATGCGGGAGGGATCAATCGCTACAATCCGAAATCGAAGACCATAGAGTTTTTTGGAAGATCCGGATTAGGTTCACATTATGTAGAGAAGAACGACTTTTGGACTTTACTAAAAACCAAGGATAATCTCCTGTGGGTTTCAGGCTGGGAGCCGGAGACAGAGAATCAGGTGCTGTTTCAAATTTCCACCTTTCAAAATCATTTTGATCATACCGCGATCGGAACACGGGCTATGGTATTTGCTCAAGACCAAGAAGCCGGAGTTTGGATTGGAACAGAGAAAGGCCTGTTTGGCCATGACGTGGACCAATCAAAGGATAGTTTTTTCTCGTTTGTCCGCAATACAGTGGGACGAGTAATTCTCTGGGATCTGAAATTTGACAAATCGGACAACTTATGGGTCGCCACCCTATGGGGCGGAGCATACTTTTTGGACCGGCAGGCAATGACCTACAAGCGCTATGGACCAGAGGAGCAGGGTAAAAGCGGACTTTCCACTTCGATGCCCCAGGTGATCTTGCCAATTCCCGATGGCAATACCTGGATAGGTACGACCGGAGGGCTTGACTTATTCAATTCGAAAAGTGGAAAATTCACGCATTTCACCCATGATCCATCCAAGCCCAACAGTCTAAGTGCAAATGCTGTATACAGTCTTCTTCAAGATTCGAATGGAAAAGTTTGGATAGGTACAGGAAATGGTCTTAACCTTTTTCGGGAAGAAACGGCTGATTTAAAACGGTTTCTGGATAAGGCTGCTGTGCCAGTGATTGAAATTTATGAAGATAGCAAAAAGCGAATTTGGGCAAGTTCCTTCAGGTCAGGGTTCTTTTTATTAGATCCCGAGACAGGAATTTTCAATCGGTACTACGACAATACTGGTCTGATTACAGATTTGCTCCTCATCACAGGGATCGTTGAGGATGATTCGAAATGGCTTTGGTTGTACACCGACATTGGGTTCATTCGCCTTGATCCTGAAACAAAAAACGCAACCCTTTTTGGGAACAGTTGGAAAAAACCGAGCGATACGGGATTTTACTCTTTAAACGCATTTATTTCTAAAAATAAAGAGATTTTTGTGGGAAATGCCAACGGGTATTTTTCTTTCCAACCGGCAGTTCTGGAAAATCAATATCCTACTCAACCTGCACCTTATTTATCAGCTTTTTTTCTGAGAGATCGAACTATAACAACCCAAACAGATAAAAGAATCTTACCGAAGCATCTCAATGAAACCAGTGAGATCAAATTGGCTCACCATCAAAACACTTTTACGCTTGAATTCGGGAGTATTGACTTCATAACCTCGGAATCGGAGAAAAACCTTCGTTATAAGCTGGAAAACTATGATCAAAACTGGAGGGATGGAAACACCTATACTGCTTCTTATTACTCCTTACCCCCGGGAGAGTATATTTTTCATATCATGACTTCCAACAGATATGGACAAATAGGTCAAAAATTCCTAGCCATTACCGTGATGCCACCATGGTTTACCCAGTGGTGGGCTTGGCTTTCCTATGCCTTGTTGCTGTTTTTA
>NZ_CDSBKL010000517.1:0-2488 GCF_977115555.1 Aquiflexum sp. | reverse complement strand
TTCTATTTCTTCTTTATTGATTGGTTTACCTTTATTGAAACATTTAGAAATGCGAGACATTATCATCATCGGAGCCGGACTCAGCGGACTTACAGTGGCTTATAACCTTAGAAAAAGAGGGATTTTTTGTAAAGTTCTGGAGGCACAGGACAGGATAGGAGGAAGGATCCAAACCGTTTACGGTGCGGCGGGGACTCCGATGGAAATGGGTGCAACATGGTTTGGGGATGTTCATCAGCACCTTCTCAAATTGCTTCAGGAACTCGAAATTGGCTTTTTCAAGCAAAAAGAGGAAGGCATCGCTTTGTTTGAGACCATGTCTTTTGAACCTCCGCATCAATATTATATCCCGGCATCTGAGTCTTCCTCGTACAGGATTCAGGGAGGGACTTCATCGCTCATTGATAGTCTTGCTAGGTTTGTAAGGGAGGAAAATATTATCCTGAATACGGAGATCAGGGAGATCTTGGAAGAAGAAGATCAGATCAAATTGACCGACCAAAAAGGAAATGAATACCATTGCCATTTTTTGGTAGTGGCCATGCCCCCAAGAGTTTTTGTCAACAGCATCAAAGTCAGTCCTGAACTGCCTAGAGAAGCGACTGATATCCTTCAAAATGTGCAGACTTGGATGAGTGGTTCTGTCAAATTTGCTGTAGAATATGCTGCTCCCTTTTGGAGGGAAAAAGGATTCTCAGGCAATGTGTTCAGCCAATCAGGTTTGGCAACTGAGATGTATGACCACAGTAACTTTGAGGAATCAAAGTTTGCGCTCAAAGGATTTTTGAACGGCAGTGCAGCACATTTTAGTTTTGAAGAAAGGAAGATAAGGGTCATCCAACAGCTAGAAAAGTACTTTGGACAGGAGGCAGCAGATTTTATCAGTTATACAGATAAAATCTGGGATGATAAATACATCAAGTCTCCCCAAGATGGTTTTTTGTTACCCCATCAGAACAACGGACATCCGGTTTTCAACGGTTCTTTTATGGGCGGAAAGCTCATATTGACCGGAGCGGAAACCGCCAACACCTATGGAGGATATATGGACGGCGCGGTGAGGGCTGCCAATCTGGCAACAGAAAAATTGTTTAGTCAAGTCTTATGAAAAAACTATTGCAATGACAGGTTTTCAACCTCCATTGACTTTCATGGTTTCATTGTCAAATCTATAGACAACTCCATTGTCCAATTCTATTTCCAAATCAAAAGTAATTTCGATGTTTCCGGCAGGAACGCTGGTAAATTTCAGATAAAGCCGCTCATTTTTGAGGAATCGGTGTCTGTTTTTGATAAAGTCAGTGAGGTTATATTCCTGCTGAAAATTCTGGGTGAGGACAAATTTTTCATTGATCACAGCCCCTTCCTGCAATATTTCATTGGCATTGACTGCTATTTCCTTTTTGTTGATGATCCTGATGGTTCTAAGTGTTTCTATGGAGTATGACTCGGGAGGACTGCAGGCAAAAGCCGTATTCAAAAAGAAAGAGCCCTTTTGTGATTTTTTGATTTCGCTGACCGGCTTCAATCCTGATACCCAAAATGCCTTGTAAAGGGTCTGATGGAAATAAAACCTGTTGGGATCAAAAGCAAAATTCCTGTCAGCCCTAAAAAGAGTTTCGATGGAAAAGGTGGTGATAGAAAAATCTTCAGTTTCAAAAACAGGATTACAGCCACAGGGACCGTTACATTGGTCCATGCAGGATACAGGTACAATCCCTAAAAAAAGTATGATCAAGAGTCCGGTGACAACATGCTTAGGCATCATATGTGTGTTTTGGAATTTAATTTAATCAAGGTTCACTGCTATTTAACAAATTAAATGAAAAGAAGTTTTAGGATTTTTTTGTAAGCTAATATTTTGATAATGAACAAAGAACTCATTTGACCAACTTTGCTTAAGTCATAAATTTCAAAAAATAGGACAGGTACGAAATAGGAGGTCAAGAGGGGTGATGTTTTAAGCATTGTTTTTTATATTCAGACTTTTGATAATTTAACCTTAAACCACATGGTATTGATAGCACTGAATCCAAGACCTGAGTTTGAATCAAATGAAAAACTGAATAAAAAGCTTCATTCCTTTACCAAACTTATAAATGAATTAAAGGAAAAGCCGCTTTCTGAAAATGAAACAGCAACTATCAATGAGGGAATTGGGGACATCAATGCTTTCAAAGGATCTGTCAAAGATTTCAGGAAAACTTTGACCAAATCACAAAGCAATATTTTGAAGGTTATTGAAAAGGAATCCAAACTTGTCGTAAAAAACCATTACCGCAATCTTTGGATGGCCGTGGGAATGTCTGTTTTTGGAATCCCCTTTGGTTTGGTATTCGGGACTGTAATGGATAATTTTGGATTTTTGGGTATTGGACTTCCTATAGGTATGGCCATCGGGGTTGCATATGGAACAAAATTAGACGCCGAAGCTGCCAAGGAAGGTCGCCAACTCGATGTTGACTTATCAGCCTGATTTTAAAATTAC
>NZ_CDSBKL010000516.1:0-2490 GCF_977115555.1 Aquiflexum sp. | reverse complement strand
CAGATTCACGGCAGCAACGGTGCTTCTGTAGGGGTTACTCCAGAGGAGGGAGCCATGTTTATTGCAGGTGTATCGGGCATAGGCGGTCCTCCGGTCAATGACCTTTGGACAGTTCCTGGGGAAGAGCATTTGATTGCAGAATGGTTGAAGGAAGACACCGAGATCTTCAACAGCATTGATCCCACGGTCCATTATATAGAAAAGCAGATTGAGGAATTCTTGGATGCCTTGACCGAAGGAAGAGAACCGCTGATCAACGGGGAAGAAGGACGCAAGACTGTGGAGCTTTTCACCGCCATCTACCGCTCTACCCGTGACAACAAACCCGTCAAATTCCCCTTATTTCCTGAGAAAAACAGGGATGATATGGATGGGAGAGTGAAGGGGAAGTAATCTAATCTATTAGAGGTATCCCTGAGGAATGGAGTAATTGTTGTAGTTGTTGTAGTGGTTCTAATTGTTATCTGATTGTCCAACTTCTTGTGTTCTCAAGTCGTAATGCCATATACATGGCACTTGATACTTTGCTATTAATCCTTTATCCCCTTTTTCAAACTGCCCTACTTCCCACTTCTGGCTTCAAACCTCCGTCTTTTCCTACTTGCCCCTCCCACTTTCCTTCAACTCAATATCCGTCAGGTCGGCGATTTTGATGGGTTTGCCGGATTCGATGGAATTGCGGGCGGCGATGCCGACAAGGATGGACATGGCACCATCACGGGTTCCGGCTGATTGGCGGTAAGGATCTGCCATTTTGGGATCGAGAAAAAGTTTGTCTTTAAGACGGGTATCTCCACCGCCGTGACCTCCGCCACCGTGAGGAATGACAATCAGCTCTGTTTCCCCAAAGTTTTTGGTCAAGCGGATTTCATCCTCCTCCTTTTCCTCCCAAGGTTGGCTTTCTTTGATCCAGGCTTCTACCCGGCCTTTTGTACCGTTAAAAGCTATTCTGTAACCTTCATAGGGTGAATATGTCGTCAGGGAGTAACTCACCTGCACGCCATTCATATACCTGATCTGTACAGCCATTTTATCATAGATATCGATGTCTTCCCTAAATACACAGCCATCTCTTAAATACCCGTCATGATGTTCATTGTTGACATATAGGTCTACAAGGTGTTTGTTTTTGGTAATGTCCCAATAAAAGTCGCACTTTGTTTTGTGGGGACAGGGACGGCAATTCGTGCTTCGAAAAGCACCGTTTTTTCCATAAAACTCCAATGCACCATAGGCAAAAACCTCTTGCGGATCTGAGTCCAACCACCAATTGAGCAGGTCAAAGTGGTGGGTGGATTTGTGGACGAGGAGCGTCCCTCCCTTGGCTTTGTAGCCATGCCACCTGCGGAAATAATCTGCTCCGTGGGAAGTATCCAAATACCAATGAAAATCCACAGAAGTAATGTCGCCGATTTCACCATTGCGGAGAACTTCATAGATGCGCTGACGGTGGGGAGAATAGCGGTAATTGAAAGTGACGATGACCTTCTTGCCGGACTTCCGCTCGGCATCCAGTATAGCCTGACACTTGTCTTCATCTGTCGTCATCGGCTTTTCGGTGATGACGTTAATGCCTGCTTCCAAGGCCTTGATGATAAAAATATGGTGCGTTGAATCCATCGTGGTGACGATGACCACATCAGGTTTACGCTCGGTCAGCATTTGGTCAAAATCCGTAAAAACCGGGCAATCCACCCCAAGGTATTTCTTTCCGAATTCCAACCTACCGGGGTTGATATCGCTCAATCCTACAAATTCAACCTGATCCCTGTAAACATTTTGCACATCCCTCCCAAACATATTGGCTCCCCTCACACCCAAGCCGACAAGAGCAATTTTCATTTTTGCAGCGGGGTTATCGTGGAGCGTGAGCGCTTCGGCGATGCCGTTAAGAAAAACCGAGCCTGCAGCCAATGTGGCTGATTTAGCCAAAAATTTTCTTCGGGATGAATCAGTGGAAAGGGTTTTCATGGGTTTGATGTATGGTTGATTTTAAAAATATCAAATTAAGTTTTAAAGTCCATCCTTTTCTTTCGGGTAGCATGCTATTTTTTGAAAAAAGGAGATAAGGAAAAATACGGGTTCAAAGATTGGATTGGCCTGGCATTTCAACCCCTATCAGGGTTGTTGGCTTTCTTGAAGGATTTCTTCCTCACCTCCGGATTTTATCCGGGGTAAATAACCTGATGGTATTAAATCCCTTTCGGGATTGGTATGAAAAAAAGTCAGACATAATATTGGAACATATCAAAATGACAAATGAAGGTCTGTTTGATCCAAAACGGGAAGGATGATTTTCGAAAACCATTTTCAAAAAAGAAATCCATGACTTTTATCATCTTCTTCGGCGGTATTGGTCATGAAAATCCATAGTCCAAAAAGTGAAATTTGTAGGAAATATTTATCTATATGCCTGCTGTTTCCTCCAGATTGCTCCAAAAATACAACGTCCCTGCACCACGCTATACCTCCTATCCTACTGTTCCGCTT
>NZ_CDSBKL010000515.1:0-2495 GCF_977115555.1 Aquiflexum sp. | reverse complement strand
AAATCTAATGTCTTTAAATCGATTCCATACTCTTCCATGCGTAATTACATTTTTGTTTTTTTAATATGATTTTCGGCGCAAATTTAGTCGAATTTCCCTATTACCCGCCATCGAAATGCCCAATTCCACTGAATCTGGAATACTTCCATTCCGGCTTTTTGTAATACATGCTTGATGTCTTTTCGGGAAAATCCCCGGAGAACAGAAAGGGGTCCGTCGTTTTGGACCATGGGGGATTTTGAAAATAGGCTAGTCAGCAACTTGATGCTGTAATAAGCCAAAGGATGGCGATGGAGGTCATTGATTACCATGCCTAAAGATGCTCCCTTTTTAAAAACCCTCATCAGGACAATTAGTTCCTCATCGGTAAAATGATGTGTAAAAAGTGTACAGGTAACCACATCCACTTTGAGGTTTTGAAAATCTTGGTCAAAAACATTTTGGACCAAAAAACTGACATTAGGATAATTTTTCAGGTTTTCTTTTGCTAACCCGATGGTATGGTCATTCGCGTCGATTCCAATGAATTTACATTTAAACTTGTTTTTTGAAGCCCAATCTGCCATGACCTTAAGCATGTCACCGCCTCCACAACCAATATCGGCAATGGTATATTCCCGGCTTTTTTCCTGACCCAAAAGGATATTCAATCCGGAAGTGGTCACATGGTTACCTCCCAAAAAACGGTTGATGGTACGGAGCTCGCGTAAAGTCTGTTTGAGGATTTCTCCTCCGACCTCGAGGTCATCCATGATTTCTTTGTCATAGGAGCGCTGATCGAACTTCCCCATTATTTTTCCAATAGAAGTGTTTCCAAAGTCAATCCTGGGCCAAAGCCCATCGCCAAAATGTCTCCTTTTGATTCAGGGTTGAGGAGCCATTTTTGCAAAACAAAAAGAATGGTAGCTGAAGACATATTACCAAAGGCTTTCAATACTTGGTGGGAAGGCAAATTTTGATCCGGAGTAATCTGAAAAGCACTCTCCACTTTTTGGAGTATCTGACTTCCTCCCGGATGGATGGCAAAATTCTTGATTTTTGACAATTGAAAAATATCCTCGAGGTAACCAATGATTTCATTTAGTCCTTTGTGGAGCAATTCGGGCACATATTTGCTCAATCTCATTTCAAAACCAAAATCCCCGATCGACCAGGCCATATCGCTTTCCCCTTCTTTGAAAACCCTGCTGTGGAATTTTTTGATCTTCAATCCAACCGGCGACCGCCTTATCAAAGCCGCAGCAGCACCATCTCCGAAAATGGCATTTGCCAAAAGGTTGTCCTCTGTATATTCCTTCTGAAAATGTATGGTACACAATTCAATGGAGAGCACAAGCACCTTGGCATCGGGATCACTGTCACAGATCCGGTCAGCCAACTTGATTCCATTGAAAGCGGCATAACAACCCATAAAATGAATGGCATAGCGCTCTACATCATTTCTGAATCCAAGTGTATGTATAATCTCGAGGTCAAGACCCGGAGCAAACATCCCTGTGCAAGATACCAAGATCAAATGTGTGATTTCTTTGGTTTGGATATGCGTATTGGAGAGGCAATCTTGTACTGCCTTTGTGGCGAGAGATAGGGCTGATCTTTCAAAAAGTCCCATCCTCTTTTTGGTGGAAGGGAAGGGTTCCAAATCCTGTGTGTTTGGGAAAAAACTGAATTTCTGCGGATCTGTATAATTAAAGTCATCAATCACACTGAACCTGTTTTCTATGCCAGTCTGTCGGTATACAAAATTTAATTTCCTGGATTCCTGAGCATCCAACCCGTGGGCCATTTTCATAAATTCCCCAATTTGGATTTGGGAAACGGGTTTTCCGGGATTGGCTGTTCCTATACTTACAATATGGTTGTTCATCAAATTTAAGTTACACTTATTTTTTCTAACTTGGTATTCCTGAAAGATAACCATCCCTTTCCTCAAAAGTTAATTATCCTTATTTATTTATGTTTAAACTCTCCAATTGGAAACATCTCAGAATTCCATTTTCTTTCTATCTCCTTCCGATTTTCATTTTTGCTTTGGCTTTTACTCCCAATCACAATGGTGAAAGAATGATCATTGTGCTGGTTGCATTGCATCTTTTTTTATATCCATCAAGCAACGGCTACAACTCTTATTTTGATAAAGACGAAAAAAGCATCGGCGGTTTACGTAATCCACCCAAAGTCACCAAAGGGCTTTATTTTCTTTCTTTGGCGTTTTTTGTGGTTTCATTGGTACTTGGCCTGATGATCAACTGGCAATTCAGCAGCATGTTGCTAGTATATAGTCTCGTCTCTATGGCCTATAGCCATCCTTCTATCCGTCTCAAAAAATATCCATACGCGAGCTGGATAGTCGCCGGCTTTTTTCAGGGATGCTTCACTTTCTGCATGGCTTATGCGGGATTGAGTGATTTTGGATGGGAAGTTTTTACCAAAAGCCATGTGTTGATTCCGGGCTTGCTCACAAGTCTGATGCTTTGGGGGTCTTATCCGCTGAC
>NZ_CDSBKL010000514.1:0-2526 GCF_977115555.1 Aquiflexum sp. | reverse complement strand
ACGTCATCTTGAATCCGAGGTACGAAGGATGAAAGATCTCAAAATATAAAAAGAATCTTCTCCGCCTCCATGGAAAAGCATGACGACCCCCAAAAGTCAATTTGTACTTGTTTCATCAAGTTCTTTTAACTCAAGTTTTTCATTAAATTAGAACTATGAAAACCGAAGAAACCGAAAACAAAGTCAGCGAACCTTATACAGAATATGGCAAGTATTCCTATGCGGATTACCTGACTTGGCAAATGGACGAAATGGTGGAAATCATCAGAGGAAAAGTTTTTAAATCTGCTGCTGCAGCCCCAAGAAGGATTCATCAGGAAGTAACTCTAAAAATTGCCAGAAAACTTGCTGATTATTTGGATCAAAAGCCTTGTAAGGTGTTTGTCGCACCCTTTGACGTCAGGCTTCCTATTAAGTCAAAGAAAAATGAAGATATCTTTACCGTCGTGCAGCCTGATATCTGTGTGGTCTGTGACCGAAGCAAATTGGATGATGCCGGCTGCATCGGCGCTCCTGACCTGATAATTGAAATCCTTTCTCCCGGTTCCAATCGCAAAGAACTCAAGTACAAGTATGAAGCCTATGAGGAAAGCGGCGTCAAGGAATATTGGGTGATCCAACCCACCGAACAGACGCTTTTGATTTATACACTGATAGCAGGAAAATACATTCCCTCCAAACTTTTTTCGCCCGGAGATATTGTAAATTCATCAAGTATTGCAGGATTCAGTTTGGATTTGGAAGAGGTTTTCAAGGATTTGGATTGAAGGTTTTTGAAACTGCTTTTTGGTAAATCCCGTAATCAATCAAAACCCAATTATATGAAACGGATTTTTATAATTGCCTTCTTTCTCTTGTCAGCCTCGGTCTCCCATGCACAGTATTTTTCTACCGGTTTTCAGGCCAATCTCGGTGTGCCGGTCGGAGACCTGAAAGACGTCATGGATGGATCGGTTTTTCCTGAATACACCATGTCTATCTATTACAGATTCCCTGTCAAGCCTATCGAAGTAGGTTTTGGAATCGGATATGGGAAGTACGGTACCGAACTCGAAAAAAGAACCGACCTCTATCCGGGATTTACTGACGAAATGAGACTGAGGAGAAATAATAACCTCCTGACCTTAATGGGAATCTTCAGGTATAATTTCGAAAGTGAAAAGCGGATCGTTCCTTTCTTGGAAGCACAGGTCGGGGCAAATTATTTCTATACCCGGTACAAAATCAGGGAGTTCCAGTTTGAGGAACCGATCGAAGAAGGGATGGATTTTGGAGATTGGGTATTGGGTTACCGATTTGGGGGAGGGCTCAAAATCCCTTTCAAAAACAGGGATTTGGGACATTTTGAGTTTAAGGTCTTGTACCATGACAGTGGTCCGGTGGATTTTCTCAGAAAACAGGATACCGAATACCGCCCCGATCAGGGCGAGGGCGAGTTTGTATATGACATCCAACGCTCTCCGATAACCATGATCCAACCCGGAATAGGATTTATTTTTACGATTGGCAATTGAAAATGCAATGGCACAGGATTTGTTTCGTTATCAATGAATCTAAACCAACTGTATATATATCCTAAAAAACCGACAGGAAACTGCCGGTTTTTTTTTATTATTTTATTTTTACTTTTTAGAAAATATTGTAATCCCGCTCTTCTTCCGGATTGGCGTTGTCATTGACATAGAGGATTCCTTTTCCATCCAAAAACTCCAATCCCCCATGAACCGGCAACTCATCAATAATCCCAACTTGCTTTCCGTCTTTGACTATGATATGGTAGGTTTTTACATACTTTTTGAGCGCTTCTTTGAATTCCGGAAGCCTATAATATTCCTCTGACTTTGCTCGCAGCTCTGTCATAACAGAAACAGGAACTTTTGAACTGAAGGAAGCAATCAAGTAATCTCCTGCAAAAAGGACATTGGTGAATTTGGGATATTCCGAATCGGGATTTTCTGCTTCTAGGTCAAAGAGAGGTGCGGATTCCGGTCTCAGCGGATGGGAAAGTTGGATATCGGCTGTCAAGACAGGTTTACCTTCCTGAAATTCATAAATAAAAACCTGATTGCCTACCAAAGGCATCAAGGCATATTTCTTCTTGGAATCATGAAGTGCGACAAAGGGCAAGTCAGGTCCAACAAACCGCTTGTTCAGCCTAGGTTCCCAAGATTCAGGGAAGGCTTCTAGGATTTCATTTTCTTCTGTTCCAAGGTTATAGCGGTAGATGCTGCTGATTTTGGCATAGTAATCAGTCCCAAGTTTTTTGTGGTCAGCATCTTCATTGGAGAAAAAATTCTGTTCCTCCCCGATCATCATGTCTTGGCCGTTTTCGACAAAAGGATGAAAAGTCGTCCTGTTGGAATAGATGCTGATCCGCCAAAGTTCGGTGGCATTGTTGGCGACTTTTTGGATCTGATTTCCCTGAAGGTCATAGATAAAATATCCTGTAAACGCTCCTTGTGCGACAAATCGGTCCTTGTCCAGAAACTTGTAGCCAAAAGCGCCATTGCCTCCGGTACCGTTTGG
>NZ_CDSBKL010000513.1:0-2529 GCF_977115555.1 Aquiflexum sp. | reverse complement strand
TGAAAGGAACTTGGGAAGACCTTCCCCCGGCCCAAAAAGCCTGGAAGTCTTTCCTTCTGGTCGGAGCCTTTTGTATAGCACTGATTTATGATCTGACGATCAAGGTGCTCAATGCACTCATGCTCTCCATCAATACCTTCACCACCTTGGGCTTTGGTGAAATTCCTATCAAGGGATTGCCTCGATACCTTGCCATTATACAAGGGTTTATCGGCTGGTTTATGCTGACCATCTTCTCTGTTTCACTCATTTCTCAATTGCTGAACTGATATGATCTCCTTCTTCCGAAAAATCCGTCAAAAACTCCTTTCTCAAAATCGGGTCACTCGATACCTAGTTTATGCCCTTGGTGAGATATTGTTGGTGGTGATTGGAATATTGATTGCCCTACAAGTAAACAATTGGAATGAAGAAAGGAAAAGCAGAAGTCGGGAAGAAAAGATACTAGTTGGACTCCAAAATGAATTTATATCGGCCAAGATCGAATTAAATGCTGACCTCATCGCAAGAGAAAGGTATCTCAGATTTACCAAGGCATTACAAAATTTTCATTTAGGAGAAGGGAATCTTGACGTTGAACAAGACTCCTTGAAATTATTTATCAATAGCCTAAACTCTTCCAGATTTTATTCTGTTGGCCATCCCATCTTAAATGATTTGGCAACATCAGGCGGGTTTGAACTGATCCGTAATGATTCCATTCGAATCTATCTTGACAATTATCTACAAGAAAAGCAACGATATACAGCTGTAGAAGATAGGGAGGACAATTTTGTAAGGAATCAATTTGTCCCATTTTTATCAGACTATATAGACTTGAGTTTAGTTTCAAAAGAGAAAATATCTTCTACCGATTTTAATAATGCCATCACAAATATTTCACAAAAAAACCGTTTTGGAAGCCTTATCCAATTGCGCATTACCCGAACAGAAAATGCAAAAGATTATGGTATTCGGTTAATGGCTACCATTGATAAAGTGTTGAATCAAGTAAATATCGAATTAAATAAAAGGCCATGATCTCGTTTTTTAGAAAAATCCGCCAAAAACTCCTCTCCCAAAACCGAGTCACCCGATACTTGGTGTATGCATTGGGTGAGGTTATCCTTGTTACTATCGGGATTTTGATAGCCTTGAGCATCAATACTTGGAATGAGGATAGAAAGGATCGTATATATGAGCAAAAAATGCTAACTGAGATTTATCGCTCTTTGGTTGATGATGCAGATTACATTCGAAATCACCTTCTTGGTTATCGAATTGAGAGTGTCGATGCAAGCATAAAATATTTTGATCAATTGCTTTTGGAACAAAAACCGGATTCTTCTAAGCTGTCTCATTTTTTCGAAAGGCTTAGTTGGGGTCTTACATTCCAAATTAATGAAGGACCATACGAAGGATTAAAAGCAAATGGCTTGGATAGAGTCAGTAATGATACCTTGCGGAATACACTCATGTGGTATTTTGACTTTGCAATTCCCAGATATGAGGAATTGGTTGAATGGAACATCAACAGATTCCAAAAAGACATGATGGAAATTTCTTCTGAATATAAAGGAGATTACAAGATCAAAGAGCAAAATGGCGAGATAATTCTTTATCAAAGTTTGACTGATACGCAATTCATTCACGAACCTAAGTTTCTGAGACTATTAGCCTATTCCAAAACCAGCAATAGCTGGAACAAAAGTCGATTCAATGAACTCCTGCAAGACCAATTAAAATTGATGAGAATGCTTGAAATGGAACTTGATTTGAACCCAAATAACCAACAACCCAAATAATGATTCCCATTTTTCGAAAGATTAGCAGATCCCTTTTACCACAAAGTTGGATTAGGATGTATACTGACATACAAACGATAGATTTTTTTGGAGAGATTCCCATCAAGGGATTGCCGCGATACCTGGCCATTATACAAGGGTTTATCGGCTGGTTTATGTTGACGATTTTCTCGGTTTCTCTTATTTCTCAATTGCTGAACTGATATGAAAAAGGTGCTATCAATATTTGCTCTATTACTTTCTTTCAATAGCTTTTCTCAAGAAAAGAACTATCAAGAATTCTCGTATTCAGAGTTATTTCAAATGATTGAGGCAGAAACCGATTCCGTTTTTGAATTGTCTGATGCTATAATTACTTACAATGAAGCAACTGATACCTTATTTTCAACTTATAGTAGGAATTTTTTCTCGTCTGATTTTAATAGAACAGATACACTTGTTATCAATACGGCATTAAAGTTCAATAGTGTATTTTTTTATGGCATGTAACGCTTCGCACATACGATGGACTTTGCGATAGCAAGTCTATCGTTATGTGCATTGTTAGTACTAGTGTTTTTATCTTGTTTCACTTCTGTTTTTCTTCCTAAGTTTATGCTAAGGTAATTCGTTTTTTCTGTTTGCCAAAGCTTGCATGGTTAAAAGTTTGCAGGTTTGAATTTTTGAGTTCTGATATTGTGGTTGGCATTGCAGTTACCGTTTTGCTGTGGAGAAGTTGGCTGTTGTTTTTTCAGCTTCTGCTGAT
>NZ_CDSBKL010000512.1:0-2539 GCF_977115555.1 Aquiflexum sp. | reverse complement strand
ATGTCCAGGCAAAGTCCCTCACATTTTCAGCATGGAATTCCCAAGTCTTTTTGTCTTTGGCTTTGGCTTTTTCCAATTTTTCAGCTTCTGCTTGGGTACGGATTACAACAGGAGTATCAAATGTTTTCTGAGCTGTTTTCCAACGGTCGAGTTCTGTTGCGCTGAGGACTTTGTCCGCATTTTGCAAAACTCCGGTGGCTCCTACCATGTGGTCAGCAGGAACGGTGATCTTCACTTTGTAATCTCCAAAAGTCAAAGCAAATTCACCCCTTCCGACGAATTGCTTGTGCTGCCATCCTTGAAAATCTGAGTAAACAGCCATTCTTGGAAACCATTCCGCCATCGTGTAGAGGTAATTTCCGTCTTTTTCAAAATACTCATATCCCGGACGTCCGCCGATGAAGCTCATCCTGTCATGGATGTTGAAGGTCCAGTCCATTGTAAATTCAGTCTTCTGACCAGGCATCAGCGGCTGAGGCAAGTCCACACGCATCATGGTCTTTACAATAGTGATCGGAATGTCTTTTCCCGAAAGGTCTTTCAAAGAAAGGATCTTATATCCAAGATCGAGGTCATGCCAAAGGATGCTCTCCAACTGACGGAGGTTCATTCTTTGATTGATGCTGCTCTCTGCAATTTTTGGGGTGTTGGAATCTTTTGCCCTTTCGTTTTGGTCGAGTTGGATCCAAAGGTATTTGAGCGGATCAGGGGAATTGTTATAATAGGTGACTTTCTGCCATCCTTTGATGGATTGGTTTTCGTCATTCAGTTCAACTTGGATCTCATGATCGGCTTTTTGCTGCCAATATTGGTGTCCGGGAGCACCTGATGCTGTGCGGTACACATTTGGGCTGCGGAGCATGGGACCGAGTTGCTCAAAACGCTCTGCATGGTTTTGCTCAGACCATTGGGCCAAAGCAGGCAGAGAGACCATGAGACTAAAAGCAATGAATGCTGCTGTTAGGATTCTTTTCATATTTATGGTAATTATTCTATAGCGGGTGGAACTTGTAATAGATAGGCTTTTACTATCCAAAACTCAATTAATACTTTTTTTGTGAATGCTCAATTTAAATTTTTACCAAAGGCAAATTTTATTTTGGTTACCAAAACTTGGTATCGATCATCATCATAACTGCCATCCCTAGAATCACAGAAGAAACGACCAAAGCCCAATCTTTTCTATTGACTCCAACTATCCCTACAAGGAGGCCAGAAATGATTACGGAAATCGCAACGATGACCAACTGTCCCACTTCCAATCCGATATTAAAGGCTAACAGTGGCTGAAATATCGAAGCTTCCTTTCCGAGTAGTGACCTGAGGTAATTGGAAAATCCAAGGCCATGGATCAATCCAAAGAATAGCGCAAAGACATAATTGATCTGAATACCTCGGCCTGAACTCGGTTTTGGGCTGAAAATATTGCTTACCGCAGTCACAGCAATGGTGACTGGAATCAGAAATTCTATCCAATCCGAATTGACGTTTACCAATTTTAAAGTAGCCAAAGCCAAGGTGATGGAATGGCCGACGGTAAATGCCGTAACCAAAATCAGAATTTTTTTCCAATCCCTTGTGACATAGATCGCACATAGCGCCACCACGAACAGGATATGGTCAAATCCTTTTAAGTCTAATATATGTTGAAGTCCTAATTGAAAATACAGCTGAAACTGTCCCATTTGCGTTTTTTGATTATTGTGCCCAAAAGGCGCACAAGACTATTTGATTTCTGTCTAATTTGCAAAGAAAACAAAATATGGTGACCCAAATGCAATTCAATTACATATTCATATTCATTTTGGGATGGAAGGTTTTATTCCATCCTTTCTACATCAGCCTGACCGAAATCCGATACAACCAAACCAACCAAAGCCTTGAGATCGCCCAAAAGATTTTTTGGGATGACCTTGAAGTCGCTTTGGGGGAAAAATATAAAACCAAAGTGGATTTCCTGAATCCCAAGAATAAAGCTGATCTGGAGAAAATGTTACAAGCGTACCTTTTGGAGAAAAACGAAATCAAGGTCAACGGCCAAAAGGCAAAACTTTCTTATTTGGGCTATGAAATCGAGGAAGATGCTGCTTGGTTTTACTTGGAAGCGACGGGAATACCCGCTCCAAAAAAAGTCGAGATCAAAAACGACATCCTCATCTCCAATTTTGAAGGTCAGCAAAACATCATCAATTTCTATTTGGACAAAAAGCCAAAAAGCCTGATTCTGTATAAAGACAATGAATGGGGGGAGTTGGTTTTTTAATTTTTTAGGGAGTATTTATTTTATTAAAATCTATGAATCAGAATTTGGTAATTCTACTGACAAAATAATTTTGACAGGATTTTGACAACATCAATGGATTTAAACCGAAATCTTAATATCACAAGTCAATTTTCTAAAAATATAATAATACCCTTACCTTTGAATAGCAAATACTAATTTGACTTTAAAAAATCATGTCCCGAATCGCTGTTTTCTTAATTCTAGTACTTTTTTATTTTCTTAGTTAGCTCACTACTTTTAATACTGCCTTTGATA
>NZ_CDSBKL010000511.1:0-2540 GCF_977115555.1 Aquiflexum sp. | reverse complement strand
AAGGTGATCAGGAGTTTGGTCTAAAAGGTTGTCCGCTGAAGCTGTTTTCAAGTTGGTAAAAATATTGTCGAGTTGTCGGCTAAAGCTGTTGTCAAGTTGTCCGCTGAAGGTGTTGTCGAGTTGTAAAGGAGTCAACAAAAACTGGGCAAACCGGACAAACTTTATCACACCCTCCGCCGCCGCGGCGGAGTGTCTCGGCAAAGAGAGATTTTTCACCTTTGCAGCCTGCGGTTCAGGATGACGGGAAAGCCGACAATAAAGCCAACAATTACTACTACTATAACATTTAAAACCACTAAAGCCAAAGCCTATAAACCCTTCGTGCCTCAGGGTGACGAAACTTGACAACTTGACAACCTGACAACATTTACTACAATTAGAACCATTATAACAACTACAACCCTTCAATCCATGCCCTTCTACTCCAAACGCGATCTTCAATTTCAGCTTTTCGAAAACCTAAAAGTGCTTGATCTGACGAGGTTCAAGTACTTTGAAGACCATAGTCAGGAAACATTTGAGATGGTCTTGGAGGCTGCTGATAGCATAGCAACTCAGTCCCTTTTTCCCTTATTGACTGAAATGGACAGAAATGAGCCCAAACTTGTCAACGGCAAAATCAAGGTCCATGAAGGAATGAAAAAGATTGTCAGGCAGTTTGGGGAAGATGGTTGGATCAATGCCACTTTCAGCTATAAAGAAGGAGGACAACAATTGCCCAATACCATCCATCTTGCTGCAGGCTTTATTTTTCAGGCCGCCAATTATTCCAGTTCTGTTTACCCTTTTCTTACCACCGGAGCTGCAAACCTTATACGGACTTTTGGCAACCAGAAACTGATCGAAACATTTACTCCAAACATGTATAATGGCAAATGGCAGGGAACCATGGCACTGACCGAACCGGATGCCGGTTCTTCGCTGACTGACCTGAGTACTTTGGCGATTCCTACCGAAAAGGAAGGGATTTTTAAAATCAAGGGTCAAAAAATTTACATTTCCTGCGGAGACCATGATGCCTGCGAAAATGTGATCCACCTCATGCTTGCCCGCATCAAAGGCGCTCCTGCCGGAGTAAAAGGAATTTCCTTATTCGTAGTTCCCCAGAAAAGAGTATCCAATAATGAACCGAACGATGTTTTGACCGAAGGGATTTATCACAAAATGGGCTACAAGGGAGCACCTATAGCACACCTGATGATCGGATCCAATGAGGGGACAGAAGGGTATCTCGTCGGGGAACCAAATAAAGGATTGTCCTACATGTTTCAGATGATGAACGAAGCCCGGGTTGGGGTGGGAATGAATGCAGCGGCAATCGGCACAGCGGCATATTATGCTTCATTGGCTTATGCCAAGGAAAGGCCTCAGGGACGAAAAATCGGTGAAAAAGACCCTGCTAAACCTCAAATTCCCATAATCGCACATGCAGATGTAAAACGCATGTTGCTCTTTCAAAAATCAGTGACAGAAGGTGCACTTTCCCTCCTGCTTTATTGTGCCACCTTAGGTGACATTGTCCATTTGGCTGAAGGCAAAGAAAAAGAAGAAGCAGCACTTTTGCTTGATCTATTGACCCCAATAGCCAAGTCCTACCCTTCCGAAATGTGCTGTCTGACTACTTCTGCCGCGGTTCAGGTTTTGGGGGGTGCAGGATATACAACAGACTTTCCTGTGGAACAATATTATCGGGAGGCCCGTATCCACCCTATTCATGAAGGGACTACTGGGATCCATGGATTGGATCTTTTAGGAAGAAAAGTCTTGATGCAGGAAGGAAAAGCCCTTCAGCTATTGGCTTCTGAAATCATGAAAACCATTGCCTTAGCAAAAGAAATTGAGGGTATGATTCCCTTTGCAGAAAAATTAGAAAAATACCTCCAAAAAGCACAGCAGACTAGTTTCCATATATTTGGGAAAGCCTCTAAAAATCCGGAGGAATTCTTGGCGGATGCCACTCTCTATCTGGAATACATCGGTATCCTGTGTATTTCTTGGCAATGGCTCAGACAAGGGATTACCTCCCAAAAAGTATTGATTTCAAACAGTCAAGACAAGGATTTTTATCAGGGAAAATTGATGGCACTTCGATATTTCTTCGAATATGAATTGGTAAAAATGGATGGGCTAGGCAAAAGACTCGTCTCGGAAGATATCCTGACTGTGGAGATGAAAGGTGAGTGGTTTTGATTATTTCACTTTGGACTACCAGAAGTTAAAGCATCACCCAGATAGCCAATTCAAATTTTGCTGATGTGTATGTTTGAGGTCTTTTTCTTTCATTTCAATTTCTTTACAGATAGCCTATGTCCCAAAAGTGATTTCATCTGGGTGATGGCCATTTTGTTAAGTTGTAAAAGTCTTTCAATTTGGTTTATGCCCTGATGGATCAGCAGTGCATTGGTACTTTCCATATTGGATAAAACCACCAGTTGTTCAATAGTAGCAAAATCCCTGATGTTCCCTTTTCATTAGGATTTTCATCCCGCCATTGCTTAGCGGTTTTCCCAAAAAGGGCCATATTCAACACATCCCCTTCA
>NZ_CDSBKL010000510.1:0-2549 GCF_977115555.1 Aquiflexum sp. | reverse complement strand
CAGATGTCCTGCGAGTACAGCGGCGCCACGATCCCGTACAGCGCGAGCGTCTGCGTGAGGGGACGATCCGGATTGTCGGTCGGCAACGGCGTCGCCGCAGCAGTCGGGAACAGGTCAGTCACTTTCGTTTCAAACAAAATCTCCCCACCTGCATCAAGGATGCTTTTCCTGAGTTCTGCCACCAAAATCGGCAATTTGTTAGTTCCGATATGGGGATGTGCATCTACTAAGATTTCTTCGGTGGCACCATGGGCAACCAATATTTCCATGATCCTACGGATATCTCCCCGCTTTTTGGAACGTGTATAGAGCTTGCCGTCAGAGTAGGTTCCTGCCCCTCCTTCTCCAAAACAGTAATTGGATTCGGGGTTGACGATATGGTCTTTGTTGATGGCTGCAATATCCCTTCGCCTCGCCCTTACATCTTTTCCGCGCTCTATCAGGATGGGTTTCGCCCCCAATTCAATTGCCCTCAATGCTGCAAAAAGTCCTGCCGGTCCTGCTCCGACAATGATAATCGGCTCAGCATTACTGACATTCTGATAAGCTTTGGGAGTCGTCAGGAGTGGCGTTGGTGCTTCATTGACAAATACCTCGGCTGTCACATTCACCCTAACCTGCCTTCCCCGGGCATCAATGGAGCGCTTGATCTGACGGGCGTATGCGTTGGATTGCTCTGGTGAAATTCCTACTCTCTTTAGCGCCGTTTCCCTAAAAACCTCCTCGTCATAAGCTTCCTGAGGGGACAATTGTAATTGTAATTCTTTTTTCATGTGTAAGGTATTTATCCTTAAATAGATGTGAGATATGAGATGTTAGACGTGAGATGCGAGAAACGAGAAGCGAGAGACTGACGAGAACTTCAACTTCGCTCATGGACCAAAAGAATTAAGAAACAAGATTCGGTGGGAGATTTACCTCTTACCTTTCACCTCTTACCAAACCGATACTTCGTACTTGGTACCTCGTACTTCGTACTTCGTTTTATTCTTCTCCAAAAACCTCCTTCACCACCCAGCCTTTGCCCCATTCTTCTTTTTCCTTTTCGGTCCAAAGCTCAGGATAGAAAATGACTTTTTGGAAACGGGGAGGTAAGTATTTCTGCCAGTTAGTGCCACCGGTAGCGGCGATATCAACAGGATCCCTTTGCAGATACCTTACGGCTGACTTGTAATGTGCCAAAGGCCAAAAGACATTTGCCTTCAGGTCAAAATCCTTCATCAACTTAGTCAGTTCCTCGTCCTTTTCCGAACAGGTAAGGTATTTCCTCCAAATATTGATTGTCTTGTAATTTGCTATAAATTCCTTCAGTCTCTTGCCGTATTTGGCTTCAAAGGTTTTCAGTGTCAGTGTTTTTTCTCCTGTGGCCAACTCCACTGCACCGTGCTGCCAATAGAGATTTTTGAACAAGACATCTACATTTTGCTCAGTTTGCATCTTTTCCCTGATGTCTATAAAAAGCAATTGTTGGGTATCACAAGCCAAAATCTCAATTACCCGGTATTGTGCACTTTGAAAACCACTCGAAGGCAACAATGACATCCTAAACTTGAGAAATTGCTCCCTTTCCATTCCTTTCCACATCACCGCAAAAGAAGAAATCAACTGGTCAAAATACATGTTGACACGCTCAAGTCTTTCTTTGAAAAATTTTGAATCAATGGGTTCCCTTTCCGCTATCTGTTCCAATTCCCATATGATAAGCTTGAAATAAAGCTCCGTAATCTGATGGTAAATAATAAAGATTTTCTCATCCTTAAAAGAAGTTCTTGGCTGCTGCAATGACAACAAAATATCAAGGTTGATATAATCCCAATAAGTCATGTAATCCGCATAAAGCAGCCCCTCAAGGTATGAGGATAGGTCTTGCCCCGAAGCTTTGAATTTTTGCTGAAGCAGCTCTATTTTCTCTAAAATGTCTTTTTGGGTTTGGACTGGGCTCATGTGCTAATTTTTTGTGCAATAAGGTAGTTTTTTACAGGCCTTCTTATTTATTTCAGGCAGGATTTAAACATTACGCTGCAAAAATCCATTTTAAATAGCAATAAACCAAAAGAGTCATGGAGCATACCGCCACTGTACACAAATCTTTGAAACAGGATTTATATGAAGGAATAGATTTTTATCAGGTTGATGATTTATTGACCGAAGAGCATATACTCATTCGCTCATCGATCCGGGATTTTGTCAAAAAAGAAATCAGTCCATACATAGAAGATTGGGCACAAAAGGCACATTTCCCATACGAAATCGTTAAAAAATTCGGTGATGTGGGGGCTTTTGGACCACAGATTCCTGAAGCCTACGGCGGTGGCGGATTGGATTATATTTCTTACGGTATCATCATGCAGGAGATCGAAAGGGGTGATTCAGGCATGCGGAGTACGGCTTCTGTACAAGGTTCTTTGGTGATGTACCCGATCTATAAATTCGGTTCTGAAGCACAAAGAATGAAATACCTTCCCAAACTTGCTTCAGGCGAGATGCTTGGTTGCTTCGGACTCACAGAACCTGATCATGGTTCCAACCCGAGCGGGATGAAGACCAAC
>NZ_CDSBKL010000509.1:0-2551 GCF_977115555.1 Aquiflexum sp. | reverse complement strand
GGTGAGGAAAGATAGGCTTCTACAATTTCTTCTTTTTCATGGATGATAAAAACCCCACAGCGGATAAATGGAACACCTAGTACAGTCAATTCTTTAAAAATCAATGGCGTGATTCTGTCCAGGTCACCGGCACTGCGCATAGAGGAGATATCAGCTCTTACCCTATCTAGCGAAGCCTGTCTCATCGATGCCCGTGCACTGGCTTCGGCCCTTTGAAGATCCTGAAAACGTGTGTAGGCAAAGGAAAAAACAGCGGTGGCTCTTCTTAGCAGGTCCCAGCTTTCTGAGGAAATCTCCCCCGGAGCGGCTGCTCCAATGTAGCCATTGGAAAATTTGCACAAATGATAAGTGCGATCAGGAATAGTCTCCCCATAAAAATTACTGGTCCCAAACAAATCGGATTTTTCTTCACAATATCGGATCCATTCTATCCTTTCCTCACCCTGCATTAGGATGGATGTTTGGTTGGCTGTGGAGCGGTAAAATTCATCCATCCTTCGCCCCACCCAGGTATCATGAAGGTCAACAGCCATTTGGTCGGTTATCGCTTTATCCGGGTTGTCCGGATTCTTGATGGTAAACCAACATTGGGTCAATCCGCTAGCATCATCCTGAATGTAGATGGAACTGGTTTCCAGCTCTTCTACACCCAATGCGCCCATTTCCTCTCGGAGCAGTTGGGCTACCTCGATCAGTTCATCCGGACTTTGCATAGCCAAAGAGCGAGAACGCACTTTTTCCAGTGCTCCTTGAATTTGGGCTTCTCTGGCTTGCTTTTCCGCTTTTTGAAGGTCAAGGAAGCGCGTATAAGTAAGATCAAAAACCTGAGCGAAGCGCTTGAATATTTCTTCCTCCTCACAGGGCTCTTCAGTAATAATGACCAAATATCCAGTCTTAAAATAGGCTGCATGTAAGCGTTGCCAGTTTGGACGTGGAATGCCGGAGGCTTCCATATCCTCAAAAATTTGGGCTGCAATTGGGATTTTCATGAGCCAGTCGTAGTGCTCTTGGAGTTGCTCGTCTTCCAGTGTGACAGTCCGATAAGCCTCCCCTTTTCCCCAACCTTCATAGAGCACTTCATGGGCATAATCCCCTACATTTGGAAGAGAAAAAGGCTCAATAAATCCGTTTGTTAGACTGAGCCACCACTCGTCTTCTTTTCGGTTTTTTTCACAAAGCACAAAACCACAGGTCCAAAGATTGTCCACGAGGGTATTCATCTCACCGAACAAAATCGTGGCTACTTCTCCCAATTCCTCGGCTTTTTGCATTCCCATGGTGCGGGATCTTACACGTTCCAAGGCAGCTTCAATACGAGCTTCCCGGGCCTGAGCTTCTGCTTTTTGAAGGTCTAGGAAGCGGGTATAGGTCTGATCAAAGATTTTGGTAAAACGCCGGAAAATATCATGGGCATCCGGAACTTGCTCGTAGGTGATAAACAGCAGAAAACCGTGGGAGAATTTGCAGAGGTGGTTGATTTGGTAGGTGGGCAGGGAAAGTCCCTGAGCCTCAATAGCAGAAAAGGTAGGTTTTAAATCTGGGAAGGATTTCATGTGATCATAGTGCTCTATAAGCGCATTTCCCCCAAGCTCCTGCACCATAAAAGTATCCTTGCTTTTGATGAACGCACCCATCTCATCAAAGGATGATTCACCAAATAAGCGAAGTTTAAAAGGTTCCTGAAGAACGCCCTCACTGCTCATCCAAGCGGCAGCAGATTTGCCTTCTTCGGACAGAATGTTGAACCCACTGCTCCAGGCAGGTACTCCTAATCCCTGTACTTCCAAAAATAAGAGGTTGGCAACTTCAGGCAGTTCTTTACTGCTCTGCATGCCCATGGTTCGGGAGCGGACTTTTTCGAGGGCTGCTTCTATTTTGGATTCGTGGGCCTGGGCTTCGGCCTTTTGCAGATCTAGGAACCGTGTATAAGCCTGCTCAAACACTCTCCCTATTTCTCGGATGATTTTATTTTCCTCCTCTTTGAAAGCCTTCCCATTGTGATTGATGATGAAAATGCTGGTATTATTTGAAACGACACAAGACCTTGCATAGCCCATGGAATTTGACAGCAATGCTTTCTGGCGTTCAGGTGGAGTTTCGTCAAAAGGGGCATGCTTGAAAAGATGCTTGAAGAATTCCCATTTTTCCTCAAAACCGTAATTCTCCGTGAAAAATGGAGTTCTGTTTTCTATCCCTTTTTTTAGCTCCTTATAAATTGGTCTGTCTAAAAAAGGAATATCAACTTTGCGGATATAGTTACCAACTCCTCCCGCACCCCAACAGCTGAAACCATCTTGTAAATCTTCATTGATTACAATAAAGGCTCCTCCGGAATTGTCCACATTGAGTGCCTTTATTTGGTCATCAACTATTTTAATGACCTCTTTTAATTCAGAGGTTTGGTGCATTGCCAAGGCCATCGCTCGAATTCTTTCCACTGCAAGGTTTATCTGCGATTCCCTTGCCTGTGCTTCTGCTTTTTGGAGATCGAGGAATCGCGTATAGGCTTGTTCGAATACCTTGGAGAAGCGTTTTAACAATGAGCGGTCAT
>NZ_CDSBKL010000508.1:0-2558 GCF_977115555.1 Aquiflexum sp. | reverse complement strand
CTCTATCTCCATTTGTCAGAAATCAAGGAACTGGAATCTGATCTCAGTTTTTTGAGCGATAGTCAGATTGAATTGATCCGTCAGTTTTGGAATTCATTTGAAAGACAGGACAGAAGCCACCAAGAGAAATTTCTGAAGTTTTGGCAAATGCTTAGTCCATTATACCAAGCTTACCAGGCTTCTCTGGAAGTTTCCGGATTGGCTTATTCCGGAAAGTTATACCGGAAAGTTGCGGCATCGCTTGACACTATCCCTAAACCTGATAAGCAATTCATCTTCATCGGGTTCAATGCATTTACCGGCACGGAAGAAAAACTGATCAAGCATTTTATTTCTGAGTTTGAGGCAAGGATTTTTTGGGATATCGATGGATATTACTTGGATGATGCCAATCAGGAAGCGGGACTTTTTTTTAGGGATTACCAAAAAGACAAAGTTTTTGGACCGACATTTCCCAAAGAAATTCCCAATCACATCCAAAACAGGAAAACCAAAATCCATACCTATGCCACTCCACTGAAAACCAATCAGGCGAATTTGGTTGGGTCTATTTTAGAAAAAGGAGGACAGAATGAAAATTGGGAAGAAACTGTGGTGATATTGCCTGATGAGCAGATGCTGTTTCCGATCCTACACACTTTGCCGGGTCAAATCGACAAAGTCAACGTGACGATGGGCTATCCTGTCAAAAATGCACCTGTGTACGCTTTTTTGGAGTCGGTTTTGGAAATGCAACGGTTTATCAAAGTCGAAGAAGGCAAGGTTTTGTTTTACCATCAGCCTGTCAAAAACCTGCTGTCTTCGATTTACCTCAAGTCTGAAAATGAATCTTTTGTAGCAAAGACTTTGGCAGACATGCAGGAGAAAAATCAAATCTATATTCCTGAATCTACTTTGCATCAAGGCGGTGCTTTGTTTCAGCTTATCTTTCAGCAACTCAAAGGCGAGACGCTATTTCCTTATCTCTCTGTCCTGATGGAACAGCTTGCGGAGCGGTTGACAGAGGAGCCTTTACAGCGCTCTTACTTGTTTCAGTGCTTCAAGCAGTTGAACAGGTTGAGGGAGATTTTTGAAAAACAGGAATCGACAACCGTGGATCGCGAGTTCTTCATCCGTTTGTTCCGACAGGTTTTTCGTGAGGTAAAGTTGCCATTTGAAGGGGAACCGTTGCAGGGATTGCAAGTCATGGGTGTGTTGGAATCCAGAAACCTGGATTTTCGCCGTGTAATCATTTGTAATATGAATGAGGACAGTTTTCCTCCTTCTGCCGGGCTCAATTCCATGATTCCTTTTAATATCCGAAAGGCATTTGGTCTTCCTGTTCAGGAACAGAATGATGCCATTTATGCCTACACTTTTTACAGGCTGCTTCACAGTGCCGAGGAAGTGCATATGATTTACACTACCGCCTCCGATCAAGGCAAAGCAGGTGAAAAGAGCCGGTATATCCAGCAGATGATGGTCGAGTTGGGAATTGAGATGAAGGAAGAAATCATCTATGTACCCATTGACTTGAAAAATACAGATGCCATTTCCATTCACAAAAACCCCGAAGTGCTCCATTTGCTGGAGAGGTATGTGGTTACTGCCGAAGGTTTTTCGCAGACTTCATTTTCACCTTCAGCTTTGAGTGTGTATCTTGATTGTGGGCTTAAATTTTACCTGCAATACCTCGCCAATATTCAGGAAAAGGACGAAGTAAAAGAAGAGGTTGACGCAGCGGTATTTGGGAATATTGTCCACTACAGTATGGAATTTCTCTATGATGGATTTAGAAAAAGAAAAAACAGAGATGTTCTTGAAAAAGGGGATTTCGAGGATTTGAGGAAAAATTGGGTCTTTCCATCGATCGAATTGGGTGTCAGGAAGTTTTATCACCTTGAGGAAAATGCAGACACCAAACTTAGCGGACAAATGGCCATTGTCCGGGATGTGATGCAAAAATACATGGTCCGCTTGCTTGAGATCGATGAGGAAGATGCTCCTTTCCGCCTGGTATCTATGGAAAAAGCCCACAAGGCCCAATTTGAAATCAAAACTGGAATTGGTATCAAGAATATCAGTCTCAAAGGATATATTGATAGGGTGGATGAGAAAGAGGGTACGATTAGGTTGATAGATTACAAATCCGGTGGTGACAAAAAGGATTTTTCTAATGTGGCAAGCCTTTTTGATCGGGAGGATAAAAACAGGAACAAAGCAGCCATGCAGACCATGTACTATGGATTGCTTTATCAGGCCATGCATCCTGAAAATTCCAAACCTCTGAAACCGGCATTATTTAATTTCAAGGAGATTTTCAAAGAGGATTTCAATCCATATCTGCAGCAAAAAGAACCAAGAGGAACTGCAGTAGAAGTTCAGGATTATAATAAATATCAATCGGAATATGAATATGGATTGAGGAGTATGCTTGAAGAAATGTATGATCCTGAAGTTCCTTTTTCTCAGACCGAGAATTTGGAAAAATGTAAGTTTTGCCCCTATTCAGGTATTTGTGGAAGGTAAGTATTCAATTCATGAAACTCATAGTCAAGGTTCGTGTCGTCACGAACATT